>JBFIQU010000212.1:0-3562 GCA_041609395.1 Acidimicrobiia bacterium
CACTATCGCGGTCGAACATGTGTTCGATTATATCACCAACCACCGACAGATATCACAAAACATCTTCGCCTGGTGGTGAGAGTGGAGAGCCGGACCGACCCTAGGTGCCCGGCTGGGGTTGCTCGAGATACCACTGCTCCAGGTTCCAGAAGATCGGCTGAAGGCCCGAAGCGACTTCGAAGCCGACGCCACCCACGATGTCCGACCTCACGGCATAGCCGGTCGGCCGCAGATACAGGGGGATCAGGACGGTGCGTTCGGCCAGGATCGTCTCCAGCTCCTGGATGATCAGGAGTTGCTGCTCGCGGTCGATCGTTCGCTCCAACTGCCCGAGTAGCTCCCCGAACCGTTCGGTGAACTCGTTGCGAACGCTCGACGGTCCCTGGTTCCACACCGTCGACTCGTCGCAGTCCTCGGTCTGAGGATCGTCCGGCAAGCCGGTGGCGGCGTCGGTGCCCCATGCGTAGACGTTGGTGTCATCGTCGGGTCCGGCCATCGCCGGCAAGCGAGGATCGATCACCGAGTAGACACCGGCCAGCGTGTTGAGCCCGGTTTGTGAGCTCCAGGCCCACGTGGACATCTCCCAGCCTTCACACCGGCCATGGGTGCCGGCCGTCACGAAGAGGTTCTGCACGGTGAAGTCGACGTCGATCCCCACCTCTCCGAGCATCTCGCCGACCAGACCGGCCAGCTGTGACCTCGTCTCGCGACGAGCGTCATAGGTGAAGGTCACGCTCGGTGGATCGGCGGCGCAATCTCGGCCGATCCGATTGCACAGATCATCGAGAAGGCGCCGCGCTTCGAACGGGTCGTATTGCCTAACTGCTCCTTCGGGTGCGCGCAACGCCGGACTGAACGCCTCGACGATCCCGTCAATTCGGCGAGCGGGAGTGCCGGCGACTTCGGCCGCGATACGGTCCCGATCGAGAGCATGAGCAATCGCGTGCCGGAACTCCGAATGCTCGACGAGGGAATCCGGGTTAGCCCGCAGTCGGGCGTCTCCGTAGTTGAAGGCGATGTGCTCCCAGATGGACTGCGATGCGGCGCGAACGTCGAAGCCGTCTTCCCGCAGGCCGGGGAGGAGTGACGCCTGGGTTACGGCAACGATCGCACCTTCCGAAAAGAGCTCGATCTGAACCTGATCGAATGCTCGTGCCCACGCGGCTCCGATGATCTCCGCCTCCTGGGTGCCCTCCTGGATGCCGAGCCGGCGTACCGCCTCGTCGGGCTGGCAAATGCGGTTGACGGCGTCGTACTCGCGAAGGCGATCGACGGTGATCGGCGCGGTGGCGGCGTCGCCGTCGTGGTCGAATTCGATCGAATCCGGGAGACGTTCGCTGAATTCCGGAAGACGACCCAGGACGACTCGATCCACCAGGGGCAGGGACTGCCCGGTGTCGGGATCGGTCCGCCAATAGTTGGGATTGCGGCTGAGGGTGACCAGCTGGTCCTCGCGATCGAACGACTCCAGGACGAACGGTCCCGCAGAGGGCCAGAGGCGATCGAGCCAGTCGGCGGCGATGTCGGTTCCGGCGACGGCGTGCTCGGGGAGCACGTAGGGGAAAAGGCGTTCGGTATACGCATCGGGGCCGTCGAGCGTGAACTCGACCGTCTTGTCGCCGAACGATAAAGAGCCGGGAACCACGCGCTCGTGGCTGTCTACGAGGAACGGTCGAAAGACGATCGGCGAATCTTCGTTGCAGCTTGTGACGGTGGGCAGTTCTGGGTCCGGCCCGTCCCGGAACCGCTCGGAGAGCGAAACGATCGCGTCATGGGTAAAGGCGAAGTCAGCGCCCGTGATGGGCTCCCCGTCAGACCACACCGCGTCCGGGTCGATCTCGTATCGGACGGTCAGCGTGCCGTCTTCGTTCTTGGTGAGGCCGCCGTTGGCGAACGACGGGGCCTCGGTGATCAGGTCGGGGACGAGTTCACCGGTGGTGCCGTCGAATCGCCATACGCCAACGTTGACGTTGCCGTCGAGAACGCCATACCACCCGAGCGCGAGACCGCCACCGGCGTCCGCTTCCAGGACGCTGAACAGCGGGTTCACCGTCTGGGGGCCGGCGGGTCCGTACACGGTCCTGATCGTGCCGCCGCTCGGCTTGGGTTGAACAGGCTCGGTGGTCGACGTCGTGGGTGGTGCCGTGGCCGCTGTCGTCGTCGTGACGGCGAGGTCGTCGTCGCCGGAGGTGCAGGCGGCGGTGATGAGGGCGAGGGCCGCCGCCAGAGCTGCGATCGGTCTCACGTGCCCGGCTGCGGTTGCTTCAGGTACCAGTACTCCAGGTTCCAGGCGCGAGCCGGCACGTTGAACATCTTGCTGAACCCGGCGCCACCGAGGATGTCGGACCGCACGGCGTACCCGACCGGGCGGAGATAGAGAGGAATCACCGCCACCTGCTCGGCGATGATCGTCTCGAGTTCGTTGACGAGTCGGAGCTGGGCGTTGCGATCGACGGTGGTGAGCAGCTCGGCGTAGACGTCCGCGAACCGCTCGGTGAACTCGTTCTGCACCGGGGACGGGCCCTGATCGAACTGCGTCGCCTCATCACAGTCAGGCGTCGCCGGGTCGTCCACGAGGCCGTCGATCTCTTCCGTATCCGGGTCGTCACCCAGGCCCGACACGGCGTCGGTGCCCCAGGCGTAGGGGTTCCAGGAGTCTCCGTGAAAATGCGGAACACCATTGGGGTCGAGCACGTTGTAGGCCTGCACGTAGGGGGCCAACCCGACCGACCAATCCCAGGCCCAGGTGGACGACTCCCAACCTCCGCAGCCCTCGAGGGACACCATGTCGAACAGCACCTCCGCGCGAAGCTCCACCTCGACTCCGACGTCACCGAGCATCTCGGCCACGAGGCCGGCGAGCCGCACGCGAGAGGAGAGTGCCGGCCAGTAGGTGAAGACCAGAGAAGGGGGATCAACCGTGCAATCGCGGTCGAGCCGCTCGCAGAGGCCGTCGAGAAGCTCACGTGCTCGACCCGGGTCGTACGCATAGGGCAGCCCGCCCGGTACCGACAGCGTCGGGCTGAACGCTTCGATGATGCTGTCGACCCGAACGCCGGGTGCCTCCGGCGCCTCCCGTGCAATCCGGTCCCGATCGAGGGCGTGGGCGACGGCGAGACGAAAGTCGAGATGCTCCACCAGGGAGTCGGGATTGACCCGGAACCGGGCATCTCCGTAGTGGAAGGTGAGGTGCTCCCAGGTGCCCGCTGCCACGGTGGTTACTTCGACCTTCGGGTCGTCGAGGCCCGCGATGTGGATGGCGTTGGCGATGAACAGCTCGACCAGCACGCCTTCGGAGATCAAGGCGTTCTCGGCTTCGATCTCTGCCTGCAGCGAGGCCCGGCGCAGCACGTCGAGGCGGTTCGGCTCGCCGTCGTCGTGGTGCGCATCCTCGTCGTCGTGGTGGTCGTCCTCCGCCAGACCGAGCAGCTCGGCGGCCCGCTCCTCTCCGCAACGGGTCCACAGGTCGTTGAACTCGCGCACCCCTTCGACGGTGACGGGTTCAGTCTGCGGATCATCGTCGTGATCGAGGGCGTACGTGTCCGGGATGGCGTTCGCTACC
>JBFIQU010000213.1:0-3529 GCA_041609395.1 Acidimicrobiia bacterium
AGCGAGATCGGAGAGCAGGTCGAGCGCCTCTCCGAGTTCTCTTCTCACCGACTCGCCTTCGAGGACCTGCCAATCGTCGTAATCGGGGGCATCGCGCAGTGAGAACCCATCCATGAAGACGCCTCCCGCCGATGGTGTGGCCTCGGCGAGAAGCGTCCGGCAGGATTCGCACGGCCCGTCGTGGTCGTGGCGGCGGGCGATATCGAGCGCTCGGCGGAGGCGACCGAGGTCTGACACCTCGCCGGCGGGACGTGCGAGGGCCACGACATCCCCCTCCGTCACCAGCAGCTCGGGCCCGGCGGCCGATCGGATCGTCGACAGCGTTCGGCGCAGCGCCGCGCGCGACCTCGTTGCGTCGGATTCGGGCCACAAGAGGGCAGCGAGGCGGTCGCGAGTGTGGCTCGTGCCGGTGGCGGCAAGGTAGGCGAGAAGCGCCGTCGCCTTGCGGGTGTCGAACATCACCGGGGCGCCGGCGACCTCGATCGCCGGAGGCCCGAAGAGCTGGATTTCCGGCGGCGCCGATCGAGAGGCCGTCACGAACACGAGGATACTCCAGATGCCGTAACGGCATCGTTACGAAACATGCGCCATCGACGCTGTCACCGGCCACACCCGCGTAACGTTCACGGAACGGAGGAGGGGCAGCATTGGCGGCGTGCAACGAACTCGCCATTGGATGCGGATCGCGATCGGGTGCGCGGTGGTCGTCTTCGTCGCCGGATGCACCGGCAACGGGTTCACGGCCGGCGACGCTTCGGTCTCGTTCGTGACGCCCCTCGACGGTGCGACGGTCGTATCGCCGGTCGTGGTGCACGGGGCCGTGGTGGGACTCGAGCTGGTGCCGGCGGGAAGCGACGTTCCGGATGGCGTCCATCTCCACGTGCTCGTCGATGTCGTCTGCGTGCCCGCTGGTCGCACCATCCCCGCCGACGATCGCCATCTCCACCTCGGTGACGGGAGTGCCTCTGTAGCGATCGAACTCGAACCGGGTCAACACGCTCTCTGCCTTCAAGCCGGAGGGGGAGAACACGAAGCGTTGCCCTACTTCGATGTGGTGACGATCGAGGTGGCTCCGTGATTGCGACTACCGATCCGGCGGCGATCCGGCGGCGCGCGTTCACCACCATCGTGGTCGGCTTTGCCGCGTTCCTCTATCTGTTCAGCCCGCTCAATCTGCTGGTCATCGGCTGGTTCGCCGATTTCGAGGATGCCATCTCGCACCGGGTTCACGAGGTCGTCTTCGGTGCAATGTTCGCCATGGTGTTTGTCGGTGTCGTCGCCCAGGTGAGGCACCCCGAGCGCAATGTGGCCGGATTCCTGCAGAGCACAGGGGTACTGGCTGCTTTCGCCATCATCGTGTCGGCCTCGACCGGTTTCGAAGGCCCGGTCCTCGCGTACGTGCTCCCACCGGCGCTGCTGCTGGCCGTCCATCCCGACCCCGGTGCCGTCGTGCGTCCGGCCGTGCGCTTCCATCGCGGACTTGCGCTGGTCGGTGCGGGAGCGCTGGTGCCGATGGCGGTCGTTGCAGTCGAACACTTCCAGAAGGCGCTGGATCGTGTCCAGGGCCACGAATCGCATTGGGGCGCCGTTACCGCGTTCGCGATTGCCGTCCTCGTCTCCTCAGTCATCGTGACGTTTCGACCTGCCGGATGGAAGGCAGTCGCCCGCACGACCGCAGGAGCCGTTACGGCCTATGCGGTCGTCTCGCTGGCGTTCCGTTTCGATGCTTCCGCCCTCGATCCGGTGGCTGCCGTTGTCTCACTGCTGTGGAGCGCTGTGCTGGTAGCTGCGACATTCGTCGTCGACCGGGCCGCCGTATCCGAATCACCACGTCGGCATCGGCTGGGTACTCGCCGTCCACGCCAGGGCATCGTGGCGGGGGTCGCCGTTGGGATCGCCCACCGCACCGGTATCCCCGTACGCCGGATACGGGTCGGGTTCGTGCTGCTGGCGCTCTTCGGGGTCGGCGCCCTGATCTACGCCGTCTCATGGATGATCATGCCGGTCGAGCCCGGGACGCACCGGGGGCGCCCGCTGTATCGCCCGTCAGCCGGGGGGGCCATTGCAGGCACCGTTGTGCTTGCGCTCACACTGGGGAGCAGCTCAGGCCTGAATCTCGTCATCATCCTGGCCGTGGGCAGTCTGGCGACGTGGGTCATCGTACGCCGCGCTCGCAGCAGACCCGAGCTCGATCGGGGCGCCCTTTCGCATCAGGTGGTCCGCGGCTTGTTCGGCATCCAGGTCGGCTTCATCGGTCTGGTCCTCGTCATGATGTGGTCGTTCGGCTTCGGTACGCCGGTCGTGCCGCACAAGGTCGTCCAAACCAGCAACACCTACTGCGCCACCTGTCATGTCCAGGAATTGGCTCGTGGAGCGCCGACCATCGATCTCGCCAGCCATCCGTACGGAGGGCGGGTGGGTGCTTGCACCACCTGTCACGACCACCTTCCCCCGTCCCCGGAGCCGACGGCTCACGGCAGCGTCCAGTGGCCGACCCCGCTCGGTGCTCCGGACGCGATGCTGTCTGCGGCGGAACTCAGTCGGGTGCGTGCCCGAAGTTTCGGCCAATCGCCATGACGGCGGTCTCGGCGCCATCGACAGATCTTGGGGGCGCCCGCCTCTGGGTAGCCCGGCTGGCATGGATGGCCATCGTCGGTGTGTCCGCCGTCGTGGCCACGACCGCGTTCACGGAGTTCCTGCGACAGTCGGGCCACGACCTCCTCGTGGCGCAGGGACCCCTGTCGCTTCAACCGGGAGTCGCGGCGGAGTTGCAGCGGTTCTTCGACGCTCCATTTCTTCATGGGGCTCAAGTCGCCGTCCACATCCTCGGAGTTGCGGTGTTCGCGGTGACCGGGGTGATCATCTTCGTACGGGGTTCCCGCAACGCGATTCGGATCTTGACGTCGGTCACACTCGTGACTCTCGGCGTCGCCCTGTTTGCGCCGACGTCGGTGCTGGCCGGAGCCCGTCCCGGATGGGAGCCGCTGATCGAGACGCTGGGCATCCTGGCTCCTCATCCGGACATGTGGCGGTCACTCGCCGGGGTAGGGCTCATCGCCTTCGCGCTGCTGTTCCCCGACGGGAGATTCGTGCCACGATGGTCGGTCGGTCCTTTTCTCGCTTTCAGTCTCCACCTCGCCCTGTGGGCGGTGTTCCCGGACACGGCGCTCGATCCCGGTCGGTGGCCAGACGCGCTCGGCGACGGGTGGACCATTGCTCCCGCTCTCTGTGCCGTCGCAGCGCAGATCTACCGGTACGCAACAGTGGGCCAGGCCCAGCGCAGCCAGACCCGGCTCGTGGTCGTTGCCTTCACCACCGCAGTCCTCACTTTTGGTCTGTTGTGGATCCTGGAACCGAACCTCGATCCGGGCGTCTTCGAACTCGTGGTTGCCTCCGGCCGCCTCCAGGCGCTCTACGACCTCAACATCCTCCTCGTGCTCACCGTTGCGCTGCTGCTGTGGCCTGTCGCCATCACGGTCTCGGTCGTCCGCTACCGCCTGTGGGATGTGGAGCTCATCGTCAACCGGGC
>JBFIQU010000214.1:0-3529 GCA_041609395.1 Acidimicrobiia bacterium
GCGGCGTCGCCCGCAGCGGCGGCACGTTCCAGCGCTGCGATCTCGTCCTCGTCCTTGAACGTGCGAAGTTCGGCCACAAGCCCGGTACGGGGCCGCAGGTCACTCCCGGTCGCCTCGGTGAGCGTCTCGGCGAAGGCAAGCGTCACGGCCTCCGCTTCGACGTCGATGAGATCGTCGTCGAGGAAGAGATCGCGCATGACGTCGCCGATCGCGCCGCGGTTCACGACCAGCTCCGTGGCGTCGAGACCGGCCACGAGCTCGGCGGCGGGCTCTGCGTACCGCCCATCGGTGACGAAGACGGCCCGGTCCGGCCACACGGCGAGATAGGCGCTGCTGCCCGTGAAACCGGTCAGGTACCTGATGTTTACGAGCGTGGTCACCAACAGCGGGTTGTGCCGGCCGTCGCGCAATGCGGTGAGTCGTTGGGAGTGGTTCATGGTTGAGAAGCCCGGACAGCTTCGAGGGCGGCCGTGAGCGTAGCGGACGAAACGCGGTGTACGGTCGCGGCTCCGATCCGGTGCAGCAAGGTCATGTGAACGTCGGCGCCCCGTCGTTTCTTGTCCAGCCCGACGAGACGGAGCACGTCATCGTCGTTGAATTCGGGCGCGACGACGGGAAGTCCGATCGTCTCGAGGATTCGGCGTTGCCGTGCTTCGTCTTCGAAACCGAGTTCCAGGGCCGACGCCCGACCCGCTGCCACCATGCCGATGGCGACCGCATCTCCATGACGCAGCCCGCACACGATCTCGAGCGCGTGCCCGATCGTGTGCCCGTAGTTGAGCAGGGCACGCTCGCCATGTTCCCGAACGTCCCCCGAGACGATTTCCGCCTTGATCGCTACGGCACGCGGCACGACGACGTCGAGCGGCGCCTCGAGCCCTGCGGATTCGTAGAGGTCGACGAGATCGGGGGCCTTGATGAGGCCCGCCTTCACGGCCTCAGCCGCCCCCTCCCGTTTCAAGCGATCGGGCAGCGCATCGAGAACATCCAGGTCGATCACGACCCGACTCGGCATGTGGAATGCACCGACCAGGTTTTTGCCGTCGAGATTGATCCCCGTCTTTCCGCCGATGGCCGCGTCGACGGCGCCGAGCACGGTTGTGGGCACGTAGACCGACTCCACCCCCCGCAGATACGTCGCCGCCACAAACCCGGCGACGTCGGTGAGAGCGCCTCCTCCGACGGCAACGATGGTGTCGAACCTGGTGATGGCGAGCTCGTTGCACCACCGGTAGACCGCTTCGACGACGTCGAGTCGCTTGGCATCGTCCCCGTCGGGAAGAACTTTGAGGTTGCCGTCGTGGCCGTCAGCCGCCAGATCGGCGGCGATGCGCTGTGCGAGCGACACGACCGACGGCTGACATAGGACGACCGCCCGATCCCGGTCATCCCGCGTCGGGAGCAGGTCGGCGAGACCCCGGTCGATGAGGATCTCGCTTCCGCCTGCGTTCAGGATCTGAGCCATAGGTCCTCGATGACGGCGGCGATGTGTTCCGGGGCTCGCCGCCTGGTGTCGATGTGATGATCGGCGGCTGCCAGGTACTTCTGCGTGCGGGCGTGCGACAGGTGCGCGAGGCGGGTGGCGGGGTCGTCTGCGGCAAGGAGCGGCCGGGTGGTGTCGCCGGCGAGTCTCGCCACGATCGTCGCCGCGTCGGCGCGGAGCCAGACGACGATGCCGGAGCGTCGCATGGCGGTGACGTTGCTGCGGCGGAGCACTGCTCCACCACCGGTCGCGAGGACGTGCTGCGGGCGGTGCGACCAGTACGCGATTTGAGTCGCTTCGAGGTCGCGGAAGGCCTCTTCGCCGTCCTTACCCCACAGCTCGGCGATCGAACGTCCCACCCGCGCCACGACCGCAGCGTCGATGTCGACGAACGGGCGTCCGGCGCGTCGTGCGACGAGGCGGCCGACCGAGGTCTTTCCCGAGCCCATCATGCCCACCAGCCAGAGGTTGCGTCGCTCAGAATTCCGCAAGTCGTTTCCGGTATGCATCGACTGCCGCGACGAGATCCCCTGCGGTGTCCCCGCCGAACTTTCGCTGGACTTCGCCCGCAAGCACGATCGCCACCATCGACTCGGCCACAATTCCGGCCGCCGGCACTGCCGAAACGTCGCTTCGCTCGCGAAACGCCTTGTCGGCTTCCTTGGTACTCACGTTGACGGTGGAGAGGGCGCGCATCAGTGTCGAGAGCGGTTTCATCGCCGCCCGCACCCGGACCGGCTGTCCGGTCGTCATCCCGCCTTCGATACCTCCGGCGCGGTCGGTGTCGCGCCGGAACCCACCTTGGTCGTGGAATATCTCATCGTGGGCCTCGGATCCCCGTCGCGCCGCTGTGACGAACCCGTCACCGACCTCGACGGCCTTGATGGCCTGGATCGACATGAGCGCAGCTGCGAGCAATGCGTCGAGGCGCCGGTCGTGGTGGACGTGGCTACCGATGCCGGCCGGAAGTCCATACGCCAGCACCTCGACGACCCCGCCGAGCGTGTCGCGGTCGGCCTTGGCAGCTTCGATGGCGGCGACCATGCGTTCCTCGACGCCGGGATCGAAGGTCCTCACGGGCGAAGCGTCGATGGCAGCGAGATCGGCCGGCTGGGGCAGCCGTTCCAGCTCGGCGGTCACGTCTCCGATGGCGACGACGTGGCTGAAGACCGACACTCCGATCTCGCCCAGGAGGGATTTCGCCAGGTAGCCGGCAACGGTCCGTGCTGCCGTTTCTCGCGCCGAAGCTCGTTCGAGGATGTCCCTGGCGTCTCGGGTGTCGTATTTCTGCATGCCGGCGAGGTCGGCGTGACCGGGCCGGGGAGTCTCCATCGGGCGTCGCGCCGTTCCCGCATGCGGCGACATCTCCTCCTGCCATTTCGGCCATTCGGTGTTCCGGATCACGATGGCCACGGGACTGCCGAGCGTCTTGCCGAATCGAACCCCACCGAGAATCTCCAGCTCGTCCTGTTCGATCTTCATGCGCCGGCCGCGCCCGAATCCGAGTCGGCGGCGGGCGAGTTCGGCTGCGAGGGCATCCCGGTCGACAGTCAGACCGGCGGGCAGCCCTTCGACGATGGTGACGAGAGCGGGCCCGTGGGATTCCCCGGCAGTGAGGAAGCGGAGCATGGGAGCGATGGTAGGGCAAGAACCCATGCAGCTAATAGCTTGTGGGTGATGGCGTGCGGCTGCCGGCCGGAGCCTCGCGTGGTTGGGTCCAGGCCGCCGCCTCGTGGCGGCCCCGACGCAGTGCAGGCGATCGGACCCTGCCACCAACCCACTCCACCACGAGGTTCGCGCTCGCCGTCCCCAGACGCCCCCAAGCCCCGAAGCAGACTCGCCCGCAGCCGACCACCAACGGGACACATCACGCGATATGTGGTTGGGTCCAGGCCGCCGCCTCGCGGCGGCCCCGACGGCGTGCAGGCGATCGCGGCAGCGAGAGCTGTGAGGACCCTGCTACCAGCGCACTCCACCACGAGGTTCTCGCTCGCCGTCTCCCAGACGCCCCCAGGCCCCGAAGCAGACTCGCCCGCAGTCGGCCAC
>JBFIQU010000215.1:0-3512 GCA_041609395.1 Acidimicrobiia bacterium
GACCGGAAATCCTGCATGGTCGCTGTGTATCACGATCATCGATGGCAAGAAAGCCCCTTGCCCAGGGTGGCTGGTGGCTGGTGGCTAGTAGCTGGCGGCCGCCTTACAGATCGATGACCTCGATATCCCAGGCGGCCGCAAGGTCTTCCAGGGCGTCGCGATGGTCGCCGTAGGCGATTCCGTAGTGGTGTTCCAACCCCTCGGCCATGATCGTGTCGATGACCCGGGCGGCGGGGGAGTCGAACCTCACGACTCCCGACGTACCCGAGAAGGCCATGGGTGCGGCCAGCATCTCGCCGCCGCCGATCACCATCGCATGCCGGTTGCGCGCCTGGCTGACGCGAGCGATCGTGACCCGGCCCGCTTTCAGCGGGAACTCGTTGAGCAGTGGCTTGCGACGGTTGGAGTGCAACGCGGCAGCAGGAGTGGCGTCGGGAGCCGCCATCGTCGTGGGCGCCAGACCGCAGTGCCACATGACTCCCGTGTTGTCGTCACGATTCACATCGACGAGGTCTGCAACGAACGCGGCATCACCGGAGATGTGCTGCAACGCCAGGCTGGTCAGGTTGCCGTACACGTCGGCCTCGCAGCAGCCCGGGTAGCCGTCGAGGTTGAGCAGCGACTGCGCGGTGCAGGCGGCTCCGCCGAACTCGGTGAAGCACTCCGGCCAGCACCGGGTGGCGACGCCGTTCCATGATCGATCATCGATGAGCGCTCGCAGTCCGAGGTGGATGCGCAGGCTCGCTTCGAGCGGCTCCTGGTCGAGGTCGTCGATCCCCGTCAGGAGAGAGGCCACCCGCTGTCGAACCGACTCGACCGCATCCGCCGGTGCGTCGCGCCCGGCTGCGAACAAGGTGGCGAGATCTGTGGCATCGACGGCCGTGCCGGCGAGGCGCCGCAGGGCATCGGCATCGTAGGCGCACGGCTCGAATCCGTCGGGGTGCCTTCCGACGAGTCCGATGCGCGCCGTTGCCAGGTGGTCGACGACCGCAGCGGCCCGGCTGCCGGTGCCCCGTGCCTTCCTCCGGCCGGTCGAGGCTACGCCCGGACCGGACAGCGCGGCGCGTAGCTCGCCGTCGACTTCCGGGTCTTCGGCGTTGCGGTACACGAACCGGAAGTCGCGGCCCGCCGCGGCCAGGGCAAACCCGGCGAGGTTGATGCCACAGAACGAGTTGATGCGCAGCCGGCCGCCGGTGCGCGGCTCCGAAAAGGCCCACAGGACGAGCGGGGCCGAGGTGCGATCCGCGACGCGGGCGACCAGCGTCGAGTCGGCGAAACTCGCCTGCAGCACGACGACCGCATCGAGGTTCTCGGGAAGCGCAGCGACGGCGCCGTCGACGGCATCCGCATCCATCAACAGGTCCGGGCTCCCGTCCGGGTCGGGTACCAGGTCGGCGAGCCTGGCGAACGCTGCGTCGGCGCGCTCTTTCGCATACGGGACGTCGAACGTGGGCCGGGCGAGGGCGAGGGCTCCGATCATGCGGCACCGAACCCGGGGTAGGAGGACCGGAACCGTTCGCCCGTTCCGGCGAGGCGCGGACCCTCGTTTCCGAAGACGGGGTGCCGGTCCCAGGGCCGGGCGTGGCTGTCGGTCAGCCGGTTGAGCTCGTCCATGTAGATGCGCCCGTCGTCCATCAGTTCCCGGCGCATTGCGTCGAGGTCCGGGAACTGCTGGAACGCCTCCCACCAGATCGCCCGGCCGGCGAGGTATCCCGAGGCACCGGCGCGTGCCGCAAAGGTGACGATTCGCCGGAACACCTCTTTCGTCGTGCCGGCCGACAGCATCACCCAGGGACGGCCGGCCCGTTCCCCGAGTTCATCGAACAGGTCCTGAGCGCGTGCCGCATCGGGTCCGTCGGGGTCGGGCACGTCGGCGGCGGCCAGGGGGCTTTCGAGTTTGAAGACGTCGATCCCGAACTCCGGTCCTGCGAAATCGGAGACGCTGTCGAGCACGTGGTCGGCGAGTTTGGCCGGATCCTCCGTGTAGTCGGTGAGGTGGCCGGCGGCGTCGGGAAACTGGTAGACGAGAAGCTCGAACACGAACGGGATGTCGTAGCGGCGGCAGGCGTCGCCCACAGAAGCGACGAATCGCCGCTGATGATCCTTGACGTCCTCATCGGCATCCGGCCGGTACCAGGCGAGCACCTTGACGGCGTCTCCACCGGCCCGTTTGATCTTCTCGACGCTCCAGTCCTCGATCGGTGACGAGAGGCGACCTCCGGGCGTGTCGTTGAAGATCGAGTCCTCCAGGGTGAGGATGAGTCCGCACGAGCGCGGCACGAGGTGGAGGGCGGCCGGCACCGCGTAGTGCGGATCGAGGAGCACCGCCGACGCCGATCCGGCCAGGGTCTCCACGAGGAGCGCCTTCACGTCGCACACGTCCTGGTACGGCGCCGCGTCGACGTTACGGCGCTCGGCGACGATGCGTTTGATCGGAGGGCGCTGGTCGACGGCGAGCATCTTGAAGCGCCCGGTCTCGTCGGCGAGGCGGCGCAGCCCGGTGTACTTCCCGGCCGAGAGTGCGGTCATGTGTGCTCCTCGAGGAATCGATCGACGTCGTTGCGGTGAGGGGCACCTTCCCGCCCTCCGGGCCGGGTGCACTTGATGGCCGCCGCGGCCGAGGCGAACCGCACGGCATCGGCCTCGACCATGCCCTCGGCGATACCGACCGCGAATGCTCCGTGGAAGATGTCGCCGGCTCCGAGCGTGTCGATCGCCGTCACCGCAAACGCCGGGGCCGAGCCGAGACGGCTGCCGTCCGTCCAGATGACCCCGTCGTGTCCCAGAGTCACTGCGCACCACGCACCCGTCGATTTTGCAGCGCGGCGGATCCCGGCTTCCGCGTCACCGGTGCCGGCGTATCCCGTGAGCGCGGCGCGGCCGAAGATGACGTGGGTGGCACTGTCGGCGAGGTCGCGGGCTCCGGGAAGATCGTGGTCGTAGTCGACGACCGCCGGCCCGCGGTGCGTCGTCAGCGCCCGCAGCGCTCCGGCCGGCCAGCGGGTGTCGACCAGAAGGACGTCTGCGCCTCGCACCTCCGCCTCTCCGGGATCCAGCGGATGCGTGAACAGGGTGTCCGTCGTGTGGTTGACGATGAGGCGTTCACCGGCGGCGTCCACCAAGACCGCAGACACCGGGGTGTGCGCACCGGGGACGCTGCGAACTCCCGTCACGTCGACGCGCTCCCGCTTCAGGTCGGCGACGACGCGTTCCCCGACGGCGTCGGTTCCGACGCGGCTCACGAGAGAAGCGGTCGCACCGAGTCGTGCTGCAGCCACTGCAGCGTTGGCGGCGATGCCGCCCCCCACCTCGGTGAAGCCCGTGGCGTAATGCTTGCCCGGATGGTGCGGCATCGTGTCGACCGTGAAGACGAAGTCGTGGACGGCGATACCAACGCATCCGATCGCGGTCACCGGATCCCTCGCTCGGCGAACACGCGGCGGACGTTGTCGGCGGTGACCGAACCCACCTTGGAACCCGCCTCTTCGGTTATTCCCGCAATATGCGGCGTC
>JBFIQU010000216.1:0-3385 GCA_041609395.1 Acidimicrobiia bacterium
ACCATCCCGGCGCCCGAGGGCGCGCGCACCCTTCTCGCCACCGCACGGCGTCTCGACGCAGCGAGGATCGTTCCGCTCGACATGTCACTGCGGAAACCCACGCTGGACGAGGTGTTCCTGGCCGTCACCGGTCACACCGCCGAGGAAGTCGCAGAGCCCACCAACAACGAACGCCGCCGACGACGGAGGTCACGATGACCGCAACGACCACCGCCCCGAGGCCGCCCCTGAGCCGAAGCCAGCTCGCTCGGACGGTCTCCGACATTGCCGTCATCACGCGGCGGAATCTGCTCCGCAACGTGAGGCTGCCGCAATTGCTGCTCTTCTCGACCGTGCAGCCCGTCATGTTCCTGCTGCTGTTCACCTATGTGTTCGGGGGCGCAATCGGACAGGCGATCCCGCCGGCAGCCGGTGGGGAGTACATCAACTGGCTCATTCCGGGGCTGCTGGTGCAGGTCGCAGTGTTCGGTTCCGGGCAGACCGCCATCGGGCTCACCGAGGACCTCGACAAGGGGGTCATCGATCGGTTCCGCTCGCTGCCGATGGCCCGCTCCGCCGTGCTGGCCGGGCGTACGCTCGCCGACGTCGTCAGGAACGGATTCGTCATCACCCTCATGCTCGTCGTCGGGTTCCTCATCGGCTTCCGCTGGCAGACGAACGCGTTCGGGATGGTGGCCGGGCTCATCATCGCGCTCGCCTTTTCATATGCGTTCTCGTGGGTGATGGCCACCATCGGCTTGCTCGTGAAGAACCCGGAGGCTGCGCAGGCCGCAGTCTTCCTGCCGGTGTTCCCACTCGTGTTCGCAAGTTCGGTGTTCGTGCCGACGGCAACGATGCCGGGCTGGCTGCAGGTATTTGCCGACAACCAGCCCATCACGACGACCGTCAATGCACTACGCGGGCTCATTCTGGGAAGTGGTGCCCTCGAACCGGGACAGTCGACGGAGAGCCAGATCGTGATTTCCCTCGTGTGGATCGCGGCGATCCTGGCCGTGTTCGTACCGCTGGCCGTGCGCCGTTACCGCCGCACCGTGGGCTGATCTCCCCGCGCAGCCGGCGGGCGTAGGTGGTGGAGGAAGAAGGTGTACTCGTCGACACGTTCGTCGATGATCTTCGTCGTCGGTTTGCCCAAACCGTGTCCCGCCCTGGTCTCGATGCGGATCAGCAACGGCTGATCGGATGCGCCGCCGGCGGCGTGCTGCAGGGCTGCTCCGAACTTGTACGCGTGCATGGGAACCACCCGATCGTCCCCATCGGCCGTAACGATCAGCGTCGGGGGAAAGGCCACGCCCGGCTCGACGTTGTGATACGGCGAATATCGAATGAGCCACTCGAACGCCTCAGGGTCGGCGGCGTCGCCGTATTCGACCGTCCAGTAGCGGCCCGCCGTGAAGTGCTGGTAGCGAAGCATGTCGGCGACGGGGACACCGCAGCTCACCGCTCCGAATAGATCGGGTCGTTGCAGCATGACCGCTGCCGTCAAGAGACCCCCGTTGGATCTCCCGCGAATACCGATCGTCCCTGGTGCTGCCACCCCATCGGAGATCAGCTGTTCGGCGCAGGCGATGAAGTCGTCGAAGACCTGCTGTTTGTTACCGAGCATGCCCTGGCGATGCCAATCTTCGCCGTGCTCGGAGCCGCCACGCAGGTTGGCAACCACGACCACTCCGCCCGCCTCGATAAACGCGAGCCGTGCCGGCTGGAAGTCGGGAGTGAGCGAGATGTTGAACCCTCCGTAGCCGTAGAGCTCGACGGGTGCAGGGAGCTCGGTATCGGCTGCTCGCACGACAAACATCCCCACCCGGGCGCCGTCGGTCGACGTCGCATATCGCCGCTCGACGACGATCCCGGCCGGATCGATCGGGGGCTGTACCCCGGCGAAACGTTCGGTTGTTCCATCGCGCCATGCGAACGCCGACGGTGGATGAAGGAAGTCGCTGTACCCGACCCAGATCGTCCCTCCACCTAGCCGGCCGCTCAGACCGGCGACCGTTCCCGCCCCGGGCAGGTCCACGGATCCGGCCGGTCTCCCCTCCAGCGAGTAGAGCTCGACTACGTGGGAAGCATCGACCAGCCGAACGACTGCGATGTGGCCTGCCGCCGCGATCGCCATTTCGATCGCATGAGGTGACTCGGCGATCAGCTCACTGCGGCCGTCGAGATCGTCGAGGGGCACCGTCACCACGCGGCCGTTGGGAGCGTCGAGATCGGTCACGAGAATGAGCGTGCCGTCGTGGGTATCGAGGAATTCGTGACGGGCCACGCCGGTCGGCGCCAGCCTGTTCCACGCTCCGCCGGCGGTCGGGCGGAACAACAGGCCGTTCTCGTGCGAGGTGCCGTCCCATTCATAGAGCACGACGAGCTGCTCGTCGTCGGAGACGAGAGGGGCGTATCCCAGATCGGGGTTTTCGGGGTTGGCGAACACGAGTTCGTCGTCGGCTTGAGGGGCCCCGACCCGGTGGAAGTGGACGGTCATGTTGCGCGACGGCTCGGTCGAATGCGGATCCTGTTCGGGGAAGCGGGAGTAGAAGAACCCGTTGGATCCGAGCCACGCCATCGTCGTGAACTTGACGAACCGCAGCTCGTCGACGAGGTCGGTCGCCGTGCGGGTGTCCCGGATCCGGACGACCTGCCAGTCGCTGCCTGCATCGGACACCGCGTAGGCGAGCAGCCGTCCGTCGGGTGACAACGATGTCGTGACCACCGCAACCGTGCCGTCGTCGGACAGCGTATTGGGGTCGATGAGAAGCGACGGTTCCCCGTCGTCGTGAGCAACGTAGACGACCGGCTGATCCTGGAGCCCGTCGTTGTGAGACCACACCGTGACCCCTGCTCGGCTCTGGGGAACGCCGGTGCGGGGGATGTCCCACAGCTCGCTCATGCGGCGATGCAACCCGTCTCGCTCGGGCAGCGCGTCGAGGTAGGACCGGCTCAATGCGTCCTGTGCCGCAACAAAGGACTTCGTGTCCGGATCGTCCGGATCCTCGAGCCAGCGGTACGGATCCGCGATCTCGGTTCCGTGGTAGTCATCGACGGTGCCGGCGCGGCGCGCCGGTGGATACTCGAATGGCATCGGTGGAGCGTACCCGAGGCCGCCGTGCCGGCAACGTCAGCCGAAGTGGGCGACGAGGCGGTCGACGGCGGCCTCCAGGGTTGCCTCGTCTTTGCAGAAGGCGAAGCGGATCAGTGATGCGCCGTCTGCGGCGTCGGTGTAGAACGCGCTGGGAGGTATGGCTGCTACTCCGACCTCGGTGGTCAGGTATCGGGCGAAGGCGACGTCGTCCCCGAGGCCGAGTTCGGCATGGGAGGCGAGCACGAAGTACGTGCCCTGCGGTGTGAACACGTCGAGGTTGGCGGCGCGCAGTCCGTCGACCAGCACGTCGCG
>JBFIQU010000217.1:0-3337 GCA_041609395.1 Acidimicrobiia bacterium
GAACAGCTCGATGTCGACGCCCAGTTTGCGGACCGAGGGATCGTTGGCAAGGTAGAGCCGCAGCAGCTCCCGTTCGGCACGATCTGTGCCTACGAGACGCTCGGTGGGCCGGTGCCGCACGGTGCCGGCCTGGCCCCCGGCACTCTGCTCGCGCACAGCCCGGCCGACCGCCGCCGTGATCGCATCGACGTCGACGCCGGTGCGGCGAGCGACGAACACGGCATATTCGCGCCGGGCCAGCGAATCGCGATGGCGGGCGATGAGCGCGGCAACGGCGCGGACGCCCCGGGCCCGCCCTTCGGGCTCGGACAGATCGAACCGGGCCAGTTCGGTCTCGATCCGGAACTGCATGAGAGGAAGCGACTCGTCGATTGCTTTGCGCAGCTGGTGCAACTCGCCGGCCCCCGCCAGGTCTCCCGGATCCTGTCCTTCCGGAAGCAACGCGACGCGGAGGTCGAGGTCGCCGGGAACCGAGTGCTCGAATCCGCGGAGCGAGGCCGACGCTCCCGCCTCGTCGCTGTCGAAGGCCAGTACCACCCGCTCGGTGAACCGGCGGAGCAGATCGAGATGCGACTCGCCGAACGCAGTTCCGCACGTCGCCACCGCAACCGGCATGTCGGCGAGGTGCATGGCGATCACATCGGTATAGCCCTCGACGACCACAGCCCGCGAACTGCGGACGATGTCCCCCTTGGCCCAGTTCAGGCCATACAGCAACCGGGATTTGTGATAGAGCGGTGTTTCGGGCGAGTTGAGGTATTTCGGGCCGTCGCCGTCGAGGATGCGGGCACCGAAGCCCACAGCATCGCCGCGCAGGTCGAAGATGGGGAACATGATGCGTCCGCGGAACCGGTCGATCAGCCGTCCCCGGCTGCTGCGCGATGCAAGGCCGGCCGCAACCATGATCTTCTCGTCGACCCCGCGCTCGCGCATGTGGCTCACGAGGTGGTCCCAACCTGGGGGCGAGAACCCGAGCTGGAACCTCTCGACGGTGTCGGCGTCGTAGCGGCGGCCCCGGAGGTAGGCGCGGGCGTTGCCGGCGGTGGCGCCGTTGCGCAGCTCGTCGTGGTAGTAGGCCACCGCGCTGGTGACGGCGGCTACCAGCGTCTCCCTGCGGCTCTGCTTGCGCCGGGTATCCGGGTCGACCTGGAGGGTGATGCCGCTGCGGCGTGCCAGCAGCTCGACGGCGTCCGAAAACTCGAGGTTGTTGACCTCTTGCACCCAGCTGAACAGGTCTCCGGATTTCCCGCACCCGAAGCAGTGGTAGAGACCGCGGGCGGCGTCGACCGACAGGGAGGGCGTCTTTTCCTGGTGGAACGGGCAGATCGCCATGACGGAGCGTCCGGAGCGTTTGACCTTGGTCGACTCGGCGACGAGCTCGACGAAGTCGGTTGTATCCCGCACTCGCTCGATGTCTTCACGTCGATACGCCATCCCGTTGCGGAGTGTAGGCGGGGTGGCGCAGTGCAGACCCGGGGCGGTACGGCCGTTCGGCGACCGCGCCCGGAAAGATCGAGGCCCCCTCGGGGGGAGGGGGCCTCGTGCGCTGGCGTTGGGAGGAGGCTCAGCGCGGGTCGTGGCGGCTCAGCTTGGTGAGCGCTGCTTGCCGCCGTGAGCGGAACGCATCAAATGCAGCATCTGGGTGAATCATTTCTGGCCTCTTGGTAGATATCGTGTATATTCACTATCTAGAACTAATATTATCAAGAAATATTCCAAATCCAAGTCGAATCTCATGCTGGATCGCCTAGACCGCGAAATCCTCGGAATCCTGATGCGGGACGCCCGGATCCCGCTGTCGACCGTCGCCAAGACACTCGACGTCGCCCCCGCCACGATCCACCAGCGCGTCCGTCGCCTCACCGAACGCGGAGTCATCCGTGGGTCGAGGCTGCTCGTGGACTGGGAAACCCTCGGCCTCCCGGTCGTGGCCGTGGTCAGTCTCGCCCTCGACGAAGCCGGCAAAATGCGGGAGGCAGCCGACCGGCTCGCCGCCATCGACCACGTGCAATCCTGCTTCGCGATCACCGGGGAATTCGATCTCATGCTCGTCGTCCGAGCCGGGTCGTCCGAACACCTCGGCGAGGTTCTGCAGACGATCCGGTCGACGGTTCCCGGGCGTAGCCGGACCAACGTCGTCCTCACCACCTACTACGAAGGTCGAATCCCCGGGTTGACCGAGGTGGCGGATGGCTAGCCCCTCGGCACCGCCTACCCTGCCGCGCCGATGACATCACCTCCTGATCGCTGGCGCCGGTCCGACCACGTGCAGCGACTCCAATCCGACACCCCGTTCGACTGTGTGGTCGTCGGAGGCGGAATCGTCGGCGCCGGCGTGGCGCTCGATCTCAGCGTCCGAGGACTGCGAGTCGCCGTCCTCGAACGGGCCGATTTCGCCTCGGGGACGTCGAGTCGGTCCACCAAGCTCTTGCACGGCGGCATCCGCTATCTCCCCCAATTCCGCTTCGGGTTGGTCAGGGAGGGACTGCGGGAACAGCGCGTGCTGGCGCGCACCGCCGACTACCTCTACGAGGACCTCGAGTTCATCATCCCGATCTACCGCGGCAAAGGCTTCGGCGACATCCCCCGATGGATGCGCCACCCGGCGCTGCTGCCTCTGCTGCTGCGGATCGGGCTGTGGTTCTACGACGTCTTGCGCGGCCGCTGGCGGCGGAGACGCCGCCGCGTCGATACCGCGACGGCGCGGACCCTGGTGCCGGCGCTGCGCCCCGAGGGCTTGCGCGGCGGCTTCCTCTATCACGATGCGCAGACCGACGACGCCCGCCTCGTCCTGGCCGTGCTCAAGACCGCCGTTGCCCGCGGCGCGGTCGCCGCCAACTGGATGGAGGTGACCGGCGCCGAGCACGCCGCCGGTGGCTGGAACGTCATCGCCACCGACCAGACGACCGGCGGGGCGATCACGATCCCGGCCCGCACCGTGGTCGCCGCAACCGGCGCATTCGCTCCACCCGGAGCAGCCGGAGTCGACCTCATCGACATCGTGAAGTCGAAAGGGGTCCACCTCGTGGCCGACCTCGGCGACATCTCTCTCACCACCAGCGGCGTCGTGATCCCCGAGACCGACGACGAACGCGTTCTGTACGTGATCCCGTGGATGGGCAAGGCGATCATCGGAACCACCGACACCCCGTACGAGGGTGATCCCGCCCACCCGGTCGCCGACGACGCCGATATCGGGTATCTGCTCGATCACGTCCGCCGCTACCTCGATGTCGGGGATGCGGCGCCCATTTCGGCATGGGCCGGGCTGCGAGCGCTCGCCGACGAAGACGGCACCGACACGGCGAAGGCATCGCGCGAGCACCAGGTGCGCGAA
>JBFIQU010000218.1:0-3311 GCA_041609395.1 Acidimicrobiia bacterium
ACCCCGACTTGCTGATCGCGGACGAGCCGACGACCGCACTCGACGTTACGACCCAGGCCCAGATCATGGATCTGATGGATGAGCTGGCCGAGGCGCGCGGAACCGCCGTGATCCTCATCACCCACGACCTCGGGGTGGTCGCCGGTTTCTGCGATCAGATCCAGGTGATGTATGCCGGGGGAATCGTGGAGAAAGGGACATCCGACGAAGTCTTCTATCAGCCCCAGCATCCCTACACATGGGGCTTGCTTGGATCGATGACCCGGCTCGACGATCCGACTGGTGCCCGGCTGCACTCGATTCGGGGGGCGCCTCCGTCGCTCATCACGCCGCCTTCGGGATGCCGGTTCCGTACGCGTTGTGATTTCGTCCAGGACTTGTGTGCCAGGGCATATCCGGTGCTCCGGCCGATCGAAGGTGAGCACGAAGCTGCCTGCCACTTTTCGGAGGACCTCGACCTGCGCTTCGACTCTCCCGGCGAGGAGGTGGCATGACCGATACCGTCCATCAGGACTCTGCAGTCGAACCGACCCCGGTCGCCGACGATAAAGTTCTGCTTCGGGTCGACAACCTCGTCAAGGAGTTCCCGATCACGCGGGGCATCTTCTTCCGCAAGCAGGTCGGTGCGGTACAAGCTGTGTCCAGCATCTCCTTCTCCGTCAAGAAAGGTGAGACGCTGGGTTTGGTCGGCGAGTCGGGATGCGGCAAGTCGACTACCGCCCGCTGTGTCTTGCGACTTCTCGAGCCTACGTCGGGCGACGTGTGGTACCAGGGCTACATGGACGGTGACGACGCAGCACCTGCGGAGGCCATCAACATCTCGACGGCAGACAAGGATCGACTGCGTCACCTCCGCCGCGAGATGCAGATCGTGTTCCAGGACCCGTATGCGTCGCTGAATCCTCGGATGACCGTGGCATCGATCGTGTCCGAGCCGATGGTCGTCCACGGCGTGGGGGCCAAAGAGGAGCGCATCGAGAAGGTCAAGGAACTGCTCAAGATCGTCGGGCTCAACCCGGAGCACACCAACCGGTATCCCCACGAGTTCTCCGGCGGGCAGCGGCAGCGCATCGGAGTGGCGCGCGCCCTCGCCTTGAATCCGAACTTCATGGTGCTCGACGAGCCGGTCTCCGCCCTCGACGTGTCGATTCAGGCCCAGGTGCTCAACCTCCTCGAGGATTTGCAGGCGGAGTTCGATCTCACCTATCTGTTCATCGCCCACGATTTGTCGGTCGTCCGTCACATTTGCGATCGGGTAGCGGTGATGTACCTCGGCAAGATCGTGGAGCTCGCGGATCGGCATGGTCTCTACGAAGAACCGATGCACCCCTACACCCATGCGCTGTTGTCGGCCGTCCCGATTCCCGATCCGGCGCTGGAGCGCACCCGCAACCGGATCATTCTCGAGGGCGACATCCCGACGCCGATCAATCCGCCAACCGGATGCCGGTTCCACACCCGGTGCCCGATTGCGCAAGCGCCCGGGGTGTGCTCGGAGGAGGTGCCCGAGCTGACCGAACTGGCGCCGGGGCATTTCGTGGCATGCCACTTCCCCGAAGTCAAGAAGGTCTTCTGATCTCACCTCTGCCATTCAGGGAGAGGTCGCCGCTGCGACGCAGCGGCGGGTGAGGGTTTCGAGGGGGGCCCGGTTTCCACGATTCGCGACCGGCTACACTGCTGGCTCGCTCCGGTCGGAGTGGCGGAATTGGTAGACGCGCTAGGTTGAGGGCCTAGTGGGCATTATTGCCCGTGGAGGTTCGAGTCCTCTCTCCGACACGTATTGTTTCCCGGGCCGACTTCGCCTGGGTAGCTATCAGCTCGCAGCTCGCGGCCAATCGCTGCGTGATACCGGACGCGACCAACCCCGTTTCGTACAATCGAGGCCATGGCTGCGGACGAGAACACGTTCCGGGCCCGCGGGGTCGTCGTCGAAACCCTTCGCGACGCCTCGTTCCGGGTACGTCTGCTCGACACCGACCACGAGGTCATCGCCAGGGCGTCCGGCAAGATGCGCCGCGGCCGTTTGATCCGCATCATTCCCGGCGACCACGTCGAGGTCGACGTCTCCACCTACGACCCGACCAGAGGACGCATCGTTTGGCGCTACCGGAGTACATCTCCAGAAGCTTGACCCGGCTCGTGAAATCGTTCACAATACGCTTCGACCCGGTGCGGTAGAGGGGTACCCCGGCGTCGATTCTTCCGATTCAGGAGTTTTGCACATGCGAATGCGAGCCGCCGTCGGCGCTCTGTTGCTCAGCACACTCGGGCCGGGTCACCTGCTCGGCGGGTGGCACGAAAAGGTCGAGGCCCTGGACGGGGCCCTGACGCCCGGCCTCGCCGCCGAAAAACAGGAACTCGTGGCGGCGACCATCGAGCGTCTCGATCTGATCCAGCTCAACGGTCCCTACGCGACACCCGACGAGGCCAGGACCCGTCCCCGGGCGACCTCCGTCGATTTCAGGCAGCGGGTCGAGCGCTGGCGACCGCTCGTCGAGTTGTACTTCCATTCCGAGGACGTGGAGTGGGCGATGCGAGTGATGCGATGCGAATCCCGGGGTGATCCGGCGGCCGCCAATCCCCGCTCTTCGGCACGAGGTCTCTTCCAGCACCTCGAGAGGCTCTGGCCGGAACGTGCCGTTTCCGCCGGGTGGCCCGGTGCCGATATCTTCGATCCGGAGGCAAACATCGCCGTGGCGGCGTGGCTCCTCTACGAGGACGGTCCGTCGCATTGGGTGTGCCGCTGATCCCGATAAGGTGACCCGCACAGCGAAGCGAGGAGAAGGCGTGCGTTTTGCCACCGAACAGGTCCACGCCGGAGTGACCCCTGATCCCGGGACGGGAGCGGTGCTCACCCCGATCTACCAGGCGACGACGTTCGCACAACGCTCGGTCGACGAATACATGGCGACCGGATACTCCTATTCGCGATCGGCCAACCCGACCGTCCGCGCCCTCGAACGGAAACTCGCGATTCTCGAAGGCGGAGCCGACTGCACCGCATACGGCACCGGCATGGCCGCGATCAACACGATCTTCACGGCCTTCCTCGATGCCGGTGCCCACGCCGTGGTCTCCGACGTTGCCTACGGCGGCACGTACCGGCTCGCCACCAAGGTGTTCAGCCGCTTCGGTGTCGAATTCAGCTTTGTGAACACTGCCGACGCCGGCGCGGTGGCCGATGCGGTCCGTGACACCACCCGGCTGATATTCACCGAGACTCCCGCCAACCCGACCCTGAAGCTCACCGACATCGCAGCGGTATCGGCCGTGGCGCGCGATGCCGGCATCCCGCATGCCGTCGACAACAC
>JBFIQU010000219.1:0-3288 GCA_041609395.1 Acidimicrobiia bacterium
GGTGAACTCGGGCGATTTGACCTCGGCCAGAGCCGGAATGCGGAACCGGGTCGCTGCGATTCCGAGCATCACCGAGCCGGTCGACAAGAGCACCATCGAGGGCCCGGCACCTATGCCGTCGGCAATGATGCCTCCGAGGATGGAACCGAGAGGTGTGATGCCGGTGAAGGCGAGGGTGTACAAGCTCATGGCCCGTCCACGGACCCAAGGCGGCGACATGAGCTGCGCAGTTGCATTCGTCGTCGTGAGGGTCCATACCCACGCCATTCCGGCGACGACCAGAGCCGCCGCGGCGACTGCGACGGTGGGCGCAGCCCCGGTCCCGATTCCCGCCAGGCCGAACAAGGAAACGGTGGCCGGGAGGGAGCGTCGACCCAGACGGTTCACCACGGCGTGCCGCGTGAAGGCGGCAATGAGGGCCCCGACTCCCATGGCGCCGAGAAGCACGCCGTAGGTCCCCGCCCCGCCGTCGAGATCTTCCGTGAGATTGGGCAGCACGGCTTGCACGACGGCCGAGGTGATGGCGAAGAGGGACACGAGCAGCAGGATCATGCGGAAGGGGCGCGTGAACCGGGCGAAACGAACACCGAGGGCGATGGCATTGCCGACCGAACTCGTCTGTGGTTCCGCCGTTCGCAGGTCACGAGCCAGCACGGCGAGAACCCCGATGATGCCGACGTAGCTCAGGGCGTTCAGACCGAACGCGACCTCCGGTCCGGCGGTGGCGACGACCAGACCGCCGAGGGCGGGACCAACGGCACGAGCTGCGTTGAACGCGACCGAGTTGAGGGCGACCGCGCTCGCCACCATGCCGCGCGGAACGAGGTCGGGAACCATGGCCTGCCAGGCCGGGAGGTTGAACGCAATGCCGACTCCGACCACCAGCGACAGAGACAGCAGAATGCCGGGCGTGATTGCCCCGGCCGCGGTGACGACGGCCATGGCCGTGGCGGCGGCCCCCATCAGTGACTGGGTTGCCAGCAACACCTTGCTGCGATCGACGAAGTCGGCGACCGCACCGGCGACATGTGCGAGAAACAAGAGCGGCAGGGTCGTCGAGGCGACCATGAGCGCAACCCAGGTAGCGGAACCCGTCAGCTCGAGCATCAACCAGGCGCCGGCGACGGTCTGGAGAAACGACCCGACGTTCGAGGCAATCGATGCAGCCCACAACGCCCGGAACCGCGGGATACGCAGGGGCGCGATAGCTTGAGACATGTCGGGCAGCGTACCGACCGCTCGCCCCACTGTGGTCGCAACCCCGCCTAGGGTGTGCCCATGCGACGAATCCTCACAATTCTCGGTATCTCGGTGGCAGGCGCCACTGCGGGATACGCATTGCACCAGCTCCGCCCCGACGTTCGTGCGCATGAGGAAGAGGCGCCGACCGAGATCGTCGTAGCGGCACCGGTCTCCGTAGTTTTGATCGCGTTCGTTTCCGGACTGTTGGCCGGAACTCGCGGTCGCCTGGTTGCGTTCCTCACCGGTATCGGTACCGGTGCGGCCTGCGGCGCCGGGCTCGACGACCACCTTGCGCCGCTGGTGCGCAGCCTGCAAGAACGTGCCGCGGCCATGACCACGAGGGAGGCGTAATGGATCTCGACGAAGTGTTGCGAGAACTCGGAGACATCCAGGATCGCCTCAACGAGCTTCCCCACGACGCCTTCGCGGAGCGGGCCGAGCTGCGAGAACGTCAAGAGGAATTGCGCTCGGCGGCACGCCGGGCCTCCGATGACATGAGCGATCCGGACACCGTCGAGGGTATCGCGCAGCAGATTCGGCATCTCGAGCACCGCCGTGATCAGGTGCTCGGCAACCGGCTCAGTCCCAGCGCGGCGGCGCAGACCGGCATGGGGGGCGGCATCGATCCCGAGTACGTCCACCAGATGAACCGTCAGCTCGCCGAGGCGGCCGATCTGGAGGGGATCGAAGCCGAACTGTCACGGCTGCGCGCCCGCCTCCGATCGATCACCGACGGGGACTCCGGCTGACCCCCGGCTTGGCTCGAGCCGCAACTCCCCTACCATTCAGGATCGGCCATCTCGTGTGGAGTGATTCCGGGGTTCCCGGACGGTAGCCACCGGCTCTCCACGGTTCCCGGCGGAACGGTCGACGCGGTGGCGCGAATCCATATCCAGGAGGCAATAGAACCGATGGACATCTACGTAGGGAATCTTCCCTATTCCATGCGCTCGAACGAGCTCGAGCAGCTCTTCGCAGCGCATGGCACCGTGGCTTCGGCACGCGTGATCGAAGACCGCATGACCGGACGGTCCCGGGGTTTCGGGTTCGTCACGATGGACAACCCGGATGAAGCTCGCAAGGCCATCTCCGAGCTCAACGACAGCGAGGTGGACGGCCGCCGGCTGACCGTGAACGAAGCCCAGGCCAAGACGGATCGCCGCTGATGGCCGGTCAGGACGACACGATCCGGGCCCAAGGCGTCGTGGTGGAAACCCTCCGTAACGCCGGCTTCCGCGTCAAGCTCGATTCCGGCCATGAGGTGATGGCGCGCGCCGCCGGCAAGATGCGCCGGGGCCGTCGCATCCGCATCATTCCCGGCGACCGTGTCGAGGTCGACATCTCGACGTACGATCCGACGAAAGGTCGCATCGTCTGGCGCCACAAGTCGTGAGGCGGCGATCCGCCACTCCTCTCCTAATCGCATTGCTGGTTCTCACCGGAGCGGGGTGCGCGGACATCGATGCCGGGACGACCACGACGACTACGACTACAACGTCCTCGGAACCGCCGGCCACCACCAGTCCAACCACCACGTCATCGTCAATGCCGGCGACGACGGCGGCCGAGGAGGGAGACCGCGTGGCGCAGGACGGTGATCTGGTCGAGGTCCACTACACGGGCACGCTCGACGACGGTTCCGAGTTCGATTCGTCGGTTGGCCGCAGTCCACTGGAGTTCGTCGTGGGATCGGGACAGGTGATCCCGGGCTTCGACGATGCGGTACGCGGGCTCAAGGTCGGTGACAGCCGCACCGTCCGAATCGAACCGACGGACGCGTACGGCGAATATGACCCGTCCTTCGTCCTCGAGTTCCCCGCCGACTCCGCCCCCGAGGGGCTCCAGGCCGGTGACCGGGTCACGCTCAACAACGGACAACCGGCCGTCGTACTCGAGGTGACCGACGAAATCATCCGTATCGATGCGAACCACCCCCTCGCCGGTGAGGCGCTGACGTTCGTCATCGAGCTCGTGGGCATCAGCTGATTCCCGGAGTCCGGCGAAGCCCCGGCCGGCCTGCGTCGAGCGTATAGGCTCGACTCGCCA
>JBFIQU010000220.1:0-3268 GCA_041609395.1 Acidimicrobiia bacterium
TCGAGTTCCCGTTCGGCCATGCCTTCGGCATGGTCGGGGATCGCGACATGCAGTTCCGCGTGGCTCGAGCGGCCGTCGACCTCATCGACACCGCCGCGATGCCCGGCACCCGCGTCGATCTCGACATCGAGTGGCCGCAGGACCCCAAACAGGCGTACAAGGAGTGGCAGCCGCCGCTGCCCAGCCCCATCGTCCAGGTGTTTCTGGACCGTCTGGCCGAGAGCAGAGCGGCAGCGCGGGAGGCCTCCGAAGGGCGCCGGACCGGAGAGTGAGATGAGATCGCGGGGCCGGGTCGGCGACGGACCGCCGCGCTGAGCTACAACCCGAGGCGATCCGCGAGAAGGTCGCGGTGGTACGCCGGGTCTCCGAACAGCAGCTCCGAACTCTTCGCCCGCTTGAAGTACAGATGGGCGTCGTGCTCCCAGGTGAAGCCGATCCCGCCGTGGACCTGGATGCTCTCGGCCGCGCAGAAGAAGTACGCCTCCGAGCAGAACGACTTGGCAAGCGGGGCGACGATGGGCAGCTCGTCGTTGTCTTCGGCGGCTGCCCACCCGGCGTAATAGGCCGCCGACTTCGCCGACTCGACCTGGACGAGCATGTCGGCACACTTGTGCTTGATGGCCTGGAAGGAACCGATCGGGCGCCCGAACTGGATCCGCACTTTGGCGTAGTCGACCGACATCTCCAGACACTTCTCGGCGCCGCCGACCTGTTCTGCGGCCAGGGCGACCGCAGCGAGGTCGAACACCTTGGTGAGGGTGTCCCACCCGGTCCCCGGTGCTCCGATCATTGCGTCTGCCGGAATCCGGACGTTGCTCAGCGACACCTCGGCCTGCTTGCGGGTCATGTCCATGGTTTCGAGCCGGCGCCGGCTGACGCCGTCGGCTGCAGCGTCGAGGAGGAAGAGCGAGACGCCCTCATCGGTGCGGGCGGCCACGATCAGGGTGTCGGCGGTATGGCCGTCGATGACGAACAGCTTCGTGCCGTCGAGCACATATTCATCGCCGTCTCGCTTGGCGGCGAGCTGGATCCCCTCCTCGTCCCAGCGGCCGGAGGCTTCGACATGAGCGAGGGCAAGCGTCCGCTCGCCGGCGGCAACGTCGGGCAAGATCTTCTTCTTCTGGTCATCGCCGGCACCCACGAGCAGGGTGTTTGCGCCCAGGACGACCGTGGAGAAGAACGGCGACGGAAAGAGCGAACGGCCCATCTCCTCCAGGAGGACCACGAGTTCGAGATAGGAGAACCCGGCACCCCCGTACTCCTCGGGGATGTGCATGGCCGGCCACCCCATCTGAGCGACCTCCGACCATTGCGCCTCGTCGAAGCCACGGTCGGTCTCCATCAGCTCGCGAACCTTCTCGGACGGGGCCTTGGTTTCGAGCCAGCTCCGGGCGGTGTCCCGGAGCATTTCCTGCTCTTCGCTGAAGGCGAAGTTCATCTGCGGACTCCTCGGAGAACGGGAGGCGAGCTTACCGCTGCCGGCAGGACCGGGCGAGCCCGGAGCGGTAGCCTGGCCGTGCCGCCGCCTCAGGGGAACCATGAGCTCCGCATGGCTCGTCGCCGACGGACAGATCCGCATACGGAAGTTCTCGGCGGGACCGCTCGACACCAACGTCTACGTCGTGGCGGACCCGTCCGGCGAGGCCGTGATCATCGATGCCGCCGCCGACGCCGACCGCATTCTGCGCGAAGTCGCCGACCTCAGGCCCCGCGCCGTCCTGACGACCCACGGACATTGGGACCACGTCGGCGCCGCCGATGTCGCAGAACGTCTCGACATCCCCTGGCGAATCCACCCCGAGGACGCCGCGCTCGCCGGCCGCCGGCCCGACCTGCCGTTGCGAGACGGAGAGATCATCGAGCTCGGCACCGTGCACCTGACGACGCTGCATACGCCGGGGCACAGCCCCGGATCGATCTGCTTTCTCACCGGCGGCCACCTGTTCTCCGGCGACACACTGTTTCCCGGAGGCCCGGGAGCTACCACCGGGCCGGGCGCCGACTTCGCGACCATCATGCGCTCACTGCACGACAGGCTCTTCGTGCTCCCCGACACGACCGTCGTGTATCCGGGCCATGGACCCAACACGACCATTGGGACGGAGCGTCCGGCTTTGCCAGAGTGGGAAGCACGAGGTTGGTGACAAGGAGAACTCCCATGGACTACGGCATCCTGACCGAACCACAGATCGGCGGCACGTACGCGGCCCAGGTGCGGCTGGCGCGCTTCTGCGAGGACAACGACGTGGCCGTCTTCGGGCGGTCCGACCACTACCTCTGGGGCTCGAAGCCGACACATGCCACCGACGCGTTCGCATCGCTCGCCGGACTGGCCCGGGACACAACCACTGCGAAGTTGTGTGTGTTGGTGAGCCCGATCACCTTCCGGCACCCGGCCGTGATCGCCAAGACGGCGGCGACCATCGACGAGATGAGCGGCGGCCGCATGATTCTCGGCGTTGGAACCGGCTGGATGGAAGCCGAACACGACGCCTTCGGCATGGAACTGTGGCCGATGAACGAACGGTTCGCGCGACTCGAGGAAGCACTCCAATACCTGCGCGCTGCGTTCTCGGGGGGAGGGTTCGACGGGGAGTACTACCGGCTCGCCGATCGCGAGGTCCGGCCCCGGCCGCAGAACCTCCCCATCATCGTCGGCGGTGGCGGCCCGAAAAAGACCCCGACCCTCGCCGGACGGTACGCCGACGAGTACAACCAGTTCTCGGCGCGACCCGACGCCCTCGAAGAACGATTCGACGTGTTCCGCAAAGCCGCCGTCGACGCCGGACGTGACCCCGATTCGATTCTGATCAGCATCGTCAGCCAGGCCTACGTCGGCCGCAACGACGCCGAGTACTCAGCCGTTATCGAAGCGGCGGCGGCGGCTCGTGACCTGAGCCGGGACGAGTTCGAGGACCGCATCGGCAGCCGCAACATCGTCCACGGCACACCGGACCGAGTTGCGGACCAGATGACGACGCTCCGCGAGCTGGGAGTCGGCCGACTCTACGTTCAGATCCTCGATCCTCTCGACGACGTCGACACCGACGCCCTGGCCCGGACATTCGCGATCATCCGTGGCTGAGCGGTACGACGAGTACGACTCGTTCGCCGCCGCCTACGACCGTCATTGGGGCTTCTTCGCAGATGCAGTGCTCCCGATCCTGGATCGACTCGGGTTCGACGAGTTGGCCCCGGGAAGCCGGATTCTCGACCTCTGCTGCGGTACCGGGCAGCTTGCAGCTGCGCTGACCGCACGCGGCCACGA
>JBFIQU010000221.1:0-3241 GCA_041609395.1 Acidimicrobiia bacterium
ATGACGAGCACGTCGTAGCCGCCGCGGCGAGCTGCGTCGTTCAGCAGGTACCGCTTGGAGAGGCCGCATACGGAACACGGGACCCGGCGCATCTCGGTAGCCGCCCCGGGAATGGTGAAGCCGACCTCGGTCGCCAGGTCGACGACCTCCAGGTTCAACCCGCGGCGGCCGGCGAACTCCTCGGAGTAGCGCCGACCTTCGTCGGAGTACTCGTCGATGCCGAGGCCGAGGTACACGCCGTCAACTTCGTATCCGAGGTTGGTCAGGATGTCCCACAGCGCCAGGCTGTCCTTGCCCCCCGAGACACCGAGGAGCAGGCGCTCGCCGGTAGCGATCATCTTGAAGTCGTGAATCGCCCGCTCGACCTGGCGGTGCATGTGGTCGACGAAGTGGTCACGGCAGAAGGCGGCGTTGTGACGCCGGATCTCGATCGAGGCCTTGCCCCGGCACACCCGGCACTTCACCGGGCCCCTCCCGAAATCACGGGACGAAGCTCGATCACTGCATCGTCTTCGACGATCTCGGTAGAGAGCAAGAGCGCGTCACCGCTGATCACGAGCACGGACTCGGCCACGATGTCGAGTTCGGCCAGGACATCGCGCACCCTCTTGGGACCGGCGACTTGTACTTCCCGCTTTGGATGGCGCAGGATGACCTTCATCTCTGGAACACGATGGCGAGGATCGGCAGCACCAGCGCCAGAGCCAGGATCAGAGCCATGACCTTCACCATGCGATCTCGGTTGCGAAACATGACCGAATGGTAGGACACCCCTATCCTCCGCTGCGATGAACTGGCTGCTCAGCACCGCAATGGCACGCCTCTTCAAGGGGCTACGCACGGGAAACCCGGGCCTTGCGGTTCTGGGTGCGGTGGCGCTGGTCTACCAGTGGGTGAAGGCCCACCGCCGCGCCGATCGTGAACTCCTGTGGGCCACGACGCTGAAACCGGGCCAGGCGGTGCGGATCCGTTCGGTCGGATCCAACGAGGAGATCGAAATAGAGGGCTGAGAGCCATCGGCTACGAGCTAGCCGAGCCGGTACACCTCGACCCGTGCCGACCCTTTCTTGCCCTTGCGCCGGCCGAAGACGAAGGCCAGCACGACGAGAACCACGACGACGACGCCGATCACGACCGCTGCGTTCTGTGCCGACTCCTTGGTGTCGTCGACGACGCCTTGGATTTCCCGCAGCTTGGCTTCCAGATCGTCGCGACTGACGTGATTCATCGACTCGCCGCCTTGGCAACGAGGCCGGCAACCAGGAACAGCAGCAGCGCCGCGACGATGTAGCCGAGACCGGTCCACATCGAGTGGCTCAGGTCGGATGGCATGAGCCACACGACGAAACGGGTCCCCGCAATCGCCAGGAACAGCGTCCCCAGCGAAAACAGGATCGCGGCGCCGAACCCCATACCGGCGACCCGGCCCAGTCGCTTCGCAGGCTCCACCGTTTCCTGGCGGAGGTACTGCTTCGACATGTCGACGAATTCACTGACGAGCTCAGGCAGCTCCGTCGGTCCCGCCATGGATCAGTGCCCCTTTCCCATCAGTCGTATCAACAGTTCGGTCTCGCGGCGCAACAGCGACACCTCGCGGCGCAACCGTTCCTCGAGCGCCAGCTCGAGCAAGTCCTGGCGTTCCGGACTCGTCAGCCGCACGAGGGAGGCTACCTGAAACGAGACCACCGCCGGATTCGAGGACGGCACGAACGTCACATCCCCGCCGCGTCCCGACTCGGCCGAGGCCGCGAGATACCGGCGCAAGAGCTGTGCGGCCTCTTCGGCCAGGGACGTCAGGCCCCGGACGTCGTCGTCGAGCATGATCACGACCGCTTCCGGATACGGGGCCTCCGGCAGCCGCTCGATCACGGAGAAGCGCCGCAGTCCTTGGAGGGCCAGGAGCACGCGACCGTCGTCGAGGACCCGGCGATCGAGGATTCGCACCAGTGTGCCGACATCGTGATACTCGGCGCCTCCCCCCACCTCGACGCCCGATCTGATGAGAGCCACACCGAACCCGGCCGCATCGTCGAGCTGATCGAGCATGGCTCGATACCGGGGCTCGAACACGTGAAGGACGAGCCCGGCGCCGGGAAGCAAGACCCGTTGCAGCGGGAAGATCGGCAGCCGCGTCGTTTCGGTCATGGGGAGAGTGTATGCCCACGGCTACCATCGCCGATCGATGGCCGCCGACTCCACTCCGACGGCGCCGGGGCCGGCGGACGACGACGTTTCGATACCTTCACCGGTACCCGCCCTCGACTCGCTCCGGATACGCAGCCGCGCCCGGTCCAACCTGCGCCCGCTCTTGGCCGGCCAGGGCATCTCGCTGTTCGGCGACTATCTGGCGTTCTTCACGCTGCCGGTCTACGTTGTCGAACTCACCGGCCGAGCTTCCGACCTCGGACTCACTGCCGCTGCCGAAACCCTGCCGACGCTGCTGTTCGGCCTGGGCGCCGGCGTGATTCTGGACCGCACCGTGCTGCGCCGCTCCTTGATCCTGAGCGACGCCGCCCGGGCGATCGTCTTCCTGCTCCTCGCCGCCGCCGTCGCCCTCGACACCGCTTCGGTGTGGATGGTGTTCGGTGCGGCATTCATCGTGGGCAGCATGAGTGTGATCTTCGATGCCGGACTGGAGGCCCTGCTGCCGGTTGCGCTCACCGAAGACCTGCTCGTCACCGCCAACAGCCGGCTGCAACTGCTCCGCAGCATCGCCATGGTGGCGGGTCCGGCCTTCGCCGGAATCCTCGTCGCCGGGGAGTTCGGGTTCCAGCTGGCATTTCTCATCAACGCCGCCACGTTCCTCGTATCGGCAACCTATCTCACGGCGGTCCGGGGGCTCCGTACCCGGGCCCGGATCGAAGAGCGTGATTTCGCGAACGAACTCAAAGACGGACTGGGCTTCCTGTTGAAGCAGCCGGTGCTGCGCGCCGCCACGGCCGGTGCCCTGGCCGCCAACCTGGTGTTCGCGCCTCTCGCTGCCACCATCTTTCTCTTCGGTGAGGCCGAGCTGGGCCTCGGGACGCTGCAGCTGGGACCGATCTCCATCGACGAGCTCGGGATCTTCATCGCCGGCCAGGCGCTCATCGGGGTCGGCGGAGTCTCCATCGCCCCGGCCGTGGCGGCACGTATCCGACTCGGCCGGATGTTCATAGCCGGGATGATCCTCCTCGGGAGTGGATTCCTCGTAACCGCATTCATGGATGGTCTCGTCGCAGTGATCCCGGCGGGCATCGGCTTC
>JBFIQU010000222.1:0-3187 GCA_041609395.1 Acidimicrobiia bacterium
ACGAAGTCGTCGAACTTCGGCGGCAGATCCCCGATCGGCGGCGCCGGCGGGATCGCCGGGTTCGAGTCCACGAGCACGCAGCCCCTCATCGCCACCCCCGTCTTCACCCGGTAGCGGAAGACGATCTCCCGACCCGGATCGTTCGGGTCGCTCGGATCCTTCGTATGCCAGCCCGTGCAGAACTCCGCCGCGCTGTCGTTGTAGCCCACGTCCACAAAGCTCGCACCGTTGTCGCACGAGATCTGCTTGTCGACGTCCACGCAGCCGGCCATCGCCTGGTCCGAGATCGTCTTCGCCGAGCCGGCCAGCGATCCATCGTTCCAGGCGGCGAAGGTGCCGTCGATTTCGACCACGAACTCGTCGTGGAGGACGACCGCGGTGCCGCCGATCAGAGTCAGGTTCCCGCTCGGCCCCCTCACGACCTTCGGTCCGGCCTCGAGGGTGCCGCAAATGGAGTGCACCTCGGTGGCGGTCACGTCGTCGGTGTCCAACACGAGATCGTCGCAGGGGACCACTGGCTGGAACGAGCCCACGATGTCGCAGGTCCCCGTCACCATGTTCATGTTCGAGTCGCCCACGCACACCGCCGTCGCCTGCTGACCCGGCAGCAGAGACGTCTGCGACAAGGGCGAGCACACCGCCAGAGGATCGTCCAGGCGGCAGTTGTCGAGCGTCGCGCCGTCCGCGTTCGGCGGGTTCGTCATCGTCACCCTGTAGGAGTAGGTCCCGTCCCCGTTGTTCGCCGCGCACTCCTTGACCACATCCAACGCGGGCTCCTTGCACTCCAGGTCGGCGTCGTCGCTGTCCGTCACCTCCACCCCGCTCTCGACACTCACGCACCGCACTGTCGCCGTGTCCGGCTCGCCCGGCTCCACCTCGTCGCAGCTCAGCACCGCGGTCGTGTACACGAAGTCGTCGAACTTCGCCGCCAGGTCCGAAGGCATCGACAGCGGACCGATCGCCGGGTTCGAGTCGCTGAGCGTGCACTGGGTCATCGCCACCCCCGTGCGCACCCGGTAGCGGAAGACGATCTCCTGGCCCACCGACGGATCGTCCGGATCGAACCAGCCCGTGCAGAGCTCCGCCACGTTGTCGTTGTAGCCCACGTCCACGAACGTGCCGTCGGCGCCGTTCGAACACGAGATCTGCTTATCGAGGTCCACACAGCCGTCCATCGACTCCGCGTCGACGGTCTTCGGCGAGCCGTCCGGGAAGAACGCCCCCTCGATGTCGCAGATCGCCGTCACCATGTTCATGTTCTGGTCGCCCGTGCACTCCGCCGTCGCCGTGTCGCCCGGCGCGAGCGCCGTCTGGCTCAGCGGCCCGCAGGTCGCCAGCGCGTCTTCCAGACGGCAGTTCACGAGGTTCGCGCCGTCCGGGTTCGGCGGGTTGGTCACCGTCACGTCGTAGGTATAGGTCCCGTCCCCGTTGTTCGAGGCGCACTCCTTCACCACCTCCACCGACGCGTCCTTGCACTCGATCTCGGCGGTGTCCTCGGCCGGCGGCGGCGGTGGCACCGGCTCGCCCGTGGCGTCGGTGCAGGTGCACGACAGCGTCGCCGTGTCCGGCTCTCGCCAGCCCTGCTCCGACTCGTCGCACGCGATCAGATCGGTCATGAACATCGTCTCGCCGCCGGCGCTGATGTCGATCTGCTCCGGAGCGGGGAGGATCACCGTGTTCGAATCCGTCAGCGTGCACTGCGCATCGAGATTCGACCTGGCGAAATAGCGCACCTTCACCTCGGGCGGGCTGCCGCTCGCGGGCGTCCAGCCGGTGCAGCCCAGGATGCCCGTGCCGTCCGGATCATCGCCGCCGGTCACGTCGTGCCAGGTGTTGCCGCCGTCACACGACACCTGCTTGTCGACCTCGGTGAAGCAGCTGTCGCAGCTGTCCTCGTCGGTCACCGGCTTGGGCACCGGCTCGCCGCTGACGTCCAGCACGTCGCAGCGCACCTGAGCCGTGTTCGAGGAGGTCGGACCGCTGCACGGCAGCACCGCCGACGTCGTCCCCGGCGCGAACGGGCCCGGAAAGGTCAAACCGTCGCACGTCGTGCCCGGGTCCGTCACCACGCAGTTGGCGATCGTCGCCCCGATCGGGTTCGGCGGATTGGCCACCTGCAGCGTGTAGTTGAACGTCCCCGCGGGCTCCTCGCCCACGCACTCCTTGGTCAGCTCCACCGCCGGCTGCTGGCACTCGATGTTCGCCTCGTCGGTGACCTCGATCGGCGGCGAGGCACCGCCGAACTGCGCCGGACACGTGCAGGCAAGCGTGGCCTCGTTCGGCTCGCCGGCCCGCAGCTGGCCGTTGCACTCCAGCAAAGCGGTCTCGAGAAGCAGCGCCCCGCCGGGCTCGAACCCGGCATCTCCGAACCCGGGCAGGTCTCCCACCGCCACCGGTCCGCCCAGCACCGCCGGGTTCGAGTCCGAGATCGAGCAGGACGTCAGGGTGTTGTTGCCCGCGTTGGTGAAGTTGCCCACCGAGTCGTTGCGCGCGAAATACCGCACCTGGACCTCGGGATTGCCGGGAACGTCCCAGCCGATGCAGCCCAGCGCGTCCAGGCCGTTCGGATCGTCCGCGTTGGGAGAGTCCGCCCGCGGCTCCGTCACGTCGTGCCACGTCACGCCGCCGTCGCAGGACACCTGCTTGTCGACCGCGGCGCCGCAAAACGGCTCCAGAAACTCGGCCGCGACCGAGTCTTTGGCCTCGGACGGCAGGTCGAACGGAGCCCCGTCCGACGCCAGGCAGGCCGCCCGCGTGCCGGTGATCTGGGAGACGGTGCGCTCCGGCTCGTTTTGCGGGGTGGGAATGGCACCCAGAGGAAAGGTCTCCGGGAAGTTCTCGACCTGGAGCTGGAAGGCGATCTGACAGCTGTCCGGGAGGCTACCCCCGGGCGGATCCAGCTTCAGGAACCCGGGTGTCGACCCACCCGGAAAGGTGAACTCGAGTCACTCGACTCCCGGATCGATGTTGTTGGGGTCGGGGGAGGCGAACGGATAGAACTCGGTGGCCGCGACGCCCGGGCAGGTCGTCAGGGGAATCGGCTGGCAAACGCCGTCCTCGAGGATGCAGCACGGGTCACTTGCTGATACGGGCTGGCTCAGGCACAGGAAACCGCCCGGCGTCCCGAACGGGCGGGCCACGAGCGGAGGCAAGCCGTCGTCGTACATGACGACACCGCCAGAGCCGC
>JBFIQU010000223.1:0-3187 GCA_041609395.1 Acidimicrobiia bacterium
ATGATGGACCCGCCGAGTCAGCAGATCGACCGCTTCCACGCCGGAGTGCACGCCGCCGCCGTGTGGAAACCGCCGATGCGTGTAGCCGGCATCTGGTTTTGGGAGAACATCGACCGGTTTGCCGAAGACACTGCAGTCAACCGGGGAGCCGTCTTTCGCATGTTCACCGACGAGCCGCGGGCGCTCGCCTGGCTGCTCGACGAAGACGGCTCCGGGTAGTCGCAGCGCTCAGCCGGCACGGAACAACGCTGTGACCCACCCCGTTCTCAGCGGGCCGCCTTCCACCGGTGTGGATCCGGTAGGTCACGGGAGTTCCACAAGCGCCCGATGACGACCGGCCGGTTGATATCGCCGTGTTCGAATGCGACGAGCACCTCCGACCCCACGCGCGGTACGTGGAAGGCCGTGCCCGGGCTTTGGCTCCACGGTTGCGCCGTCCGAATCCAGCATGAGCTGTTCTCGTCCTGCTGGCCGTGGCGATCCCAGTGGAACTGCACCTTGATGCGGCCGTACTCGTCGGTATGGATGGTTTCCCCGGCAGGTCCGACGACGACGGCCGACTGCACCCCGAGGGCTTCGGGACGAGGGGTCTGCCGCTGGGGGCGATACGGCGTCTCGGCGGGAACGAAACGAAGTGCGACCGAGTAGCCCGTCGCCGGCTGGTAACGATGCTCCGCGGTCGTCACGTAGTAGGCCCCGGAGAAACGCGAGCCGTGCTCGTCGAGACGGAACGTATGTCCCGGCGCAAAGCCCGGTGCCGTAGCGCGAGCGGCGCCCGTTTCGTAGTTCACGTCGGACGCGTGCACGCCGATGTGCGCCCGGCGCAGGCCGGACGGCTCGTCCGAATGCCCACCCGGATACGAGTACACCTCGAACCGGGCCGGATCCCCCTGCGAGACGGACGAGTCGGCCTGCACCTCGAGCGTGTCCCCGGGTGTGATGAAGTTGAAGTCACCGAGCGTCACCCGGGCGGGTACGAACCGGAACTCGTGGACCCACTCGTCGACCGCGGGTGCCGGCTCGACGGTCTGGTTGGTGGAGTCGTCGTCGAGGCGCAGCGTGGTGCCGGCGGTGGAATGCTCAAAGGCGAAGAAGATCCCTTCTTCTTGGAGAAGACGCGAGACGAAATCCCAGTCGGTCTCGTTCCACTGCACGACGCACGAACGGGTCGGATAGTCGTCGCCCAGCTCGGACTCGACGTCGACACCGTGCTCGGCGAGCACGGTCGAAACGACCTGGACGGCCGACTTCTCCTGGAACAGACGGTTGTCGGCTGTCTGCGTCAGGAGCCATGCACGCGGCACGACGACGGCCCGGTACCGGCGACGGCCGCTCTCGTCTTCGGGCCCGGCAGCGAACCTGCTGACCATGCCGCTGAAGGCCCGGGTATGGCCGGCGTCGTCGACGAGCTGCCAGGCGGCGGCCGCACCGACGAGCGTGGCCGGATCCGGCGACCCGGGCGCCGGAGCGGTGAGATCGAGTTCGAACCGAAACAGGTCGGAAACGGCCTCGGTGCCGACCATGGCCGATAGTAGGAATTCCTCGTCATCGATCGTGACGGTCACGGGGGTTGCGTGGGTGGGTTCGCTCCGGGCGTGCGGCAGCAGGCCCCCGACGATGATCGCGGCGACCACCACGACCAGCACGGAATACGGGTTGCGCAATCTGGTAGCAGAACGTTGGATCATGAAAGCCCCTCCTGGTGGATGTCCCGCCGCACGGGAGGACGGACTCCATGGCGCAGCCGCCGCCGGAGCGGTCGGCGGCCCGCAACGTCGGGACCGGCCGAGTGTGCACTCGAACATACTCCTCGGCGACGGGAGGCGTAGGATCCCGGTCCGATGTCGATAGCACGCCGACTTCAACCCTTTGGTCAAACGGTGTTCAGCGAGATGACACAGCTGGCACTCGAGCACGAGGCCATCAACCTGGGACAGGGGTTTCCGAACTTCGACGGACCCGAATGGGTCAAGGACGCTGCTGCGGAAGCGATGCGGCGAGGACAGAACCAGTACGCCAGATCGTCGGGGGTGCCGGCGCTGAACCGAGCGATTGCCGCCCGCTTCGCCGGCGACTCCGGTATTGCGACCGATCCGGACCGCGAGGTCACCGTCACATCCGGATGCACCGAGGCATTGGCGGCAACGTTTTTGGGTCTGATCGAGCCCGGTGACGAGGTGGTCTTGATCGAACCGTTCTACGACGCCTACCCGGTGGACGCCACGCTGGCGGGGGCGGTCGTGAAGACCGTGATACTCCGTCCGCCAGCCTTCAGGCTGGACGACACCGACCTCGTCAACGTCGTGAGCGACGCCACCAGAGCGATCGTGGTCAACACACCGCACAACCCGACGGGTCGTGTGTTCGACGACGCCGAGCTGGAGCTTCTCGCCGGGTTGTGCCTCCGCCACGACGTCGTCGCAATATGCGATGAGGTCTACGAACACATGGTCTACGAAGGCAGGCACCGTTCGCTGGCGACGCTCGACGGTATGTGGGAGCGGACCATCACGCTGTCATCGCTGGGTAAGACGTTCTCCTTCACCGGGTGGAAGATCGGCTGGGCTATCGCTCCGCCGCCTTTGACGGCGGCGGTGCGAGCAGCTCACCAGTTCCTCACGTTCGCGACGGCGACGCCCTTGCAGCACGCCGCAGCAACCGCGCTGGCGGCGCCCGACGAGTATTTCGTCGAGCTCGTCGCTGCGTACCGCGCCAGGCGCGACGTGCTGGTCGACGGACTGCGCGCCGCCAACCTCGACGTGTTCACACCGCAGGGCACGTACTTCGTGCTCGCGTCTCATGCGGGGTTGGGACTTGGCAACGACGTGGCGTTCGCTCGCTACCTGACAACGGAGGTGGGAGTTGCGGCCATACCCCCGAGCGCGTTCTACTCCGATCCCGCCGACGGCGCATCCTTGATCCGGTTCGCCTTCTGCAAAGACGAGGCAACGTTGCAAGCTGCCGTCGACCGCCTCGTCCGTCACTTCAACTGACCTCGGGGGCCCGCCGGCCTCGGGTACGCTCCACCGATGCCATTCGAGTATCCACCGGCGCGACGCGCCGGCACCGTCGATGACTACCACGGAACCGAGATCGCGGATCCATACCGCTGGCTCGAGGATCCGGACGATCCGGACACGAAGTCCTTTGTTGCGGCACAGGACGCATTGAGCCGGTCCTACCTCGA
>JBFIQU010000224.1:0-3185 GCA_041609395.1 Acidimicrobiia bacterium
CCTGAGTCCTCGTGATCGATGGAGTCTGCGAGGTCGAGCAGGAGCTGCCGCAGTCCTCTGGTCTCCACGCCGACGGCGGCAACGGTGTTGATCAGCCGGTACAAGTTGGCCGCGTTGACCCTGGCCACGTCCTCCGACGCCCACGTCTCGAGAGCATTGAGAAGGCCTCCGAGGTCGGAGTTGTCGGTGTTCGGTCGCTCCGGTTCCGCCGTGGCAGTGACCGGACGCTCCGGGACTCCCGGCGAGGTTTCCATGGCGACCTGCGCGACGGAATCGGCAGCCGTGTCCGCGATCGGAACCTGGCTCTCGACGACGGTCTGCTCGCCTTTGGTGGCACCGTCGACGCGCATCAGCGCTTCTTTGAGCTCGCTGGTTCCCTGATCGGGATCGGCGGTGATCGCGGGGAGGACCGATGCGGCGAGAGCCTCCAGCGCCATTCCCAACTCCGGTGTCGACGGGAGATCGCCGTGTTGTATGCGCCGCCAAACCGACTCGAGGTTCTGCCCGGCGCGCGAAATAGCTTCGAAGCCCATCACGCGAGAGGTCCCCTTGATCGTGTGCCCCTCGCGGAACATGGCACCGGCCAGCTCCTCGGTCATCTCTCCGGCAGCCATCGACCGGGCCCCTTCGAGGAGCCGCTGGACGCGTTCCGACATCTCTTGTCGGAACAGGTCCTGAAGTTCGGCGTCGTTGGTCAACGCCACGATTCACACCTCGTGCAGCCGAGCATTACAGATTGGATATCGACTCGGTTTTCTGCGCCCTTGAGGGATTAGGGCGGGGTCACTCCCACTCGATGGTGGCGGGGGGCTTCGACGACACGTCGTACGCCACCCGGTTGATTCCGGGCACCTCGTTGATGATCCGTTGCGAGATCCGCTCGAGGACTTCGTAGGGCAGCCGGGCCCAGTCGGCCGTCATGGCGTCGTCGCTCGTGACGGCACGAACGATGAGCGGGTAGGCGTATGTGCGTTCGTCTCCCTGGACCCCGACGGACCGCACCGCGGGCAGGACGCCGAACGACTGCCACAGCTCCCGATACAGCCCGGCACGGCGGATCTCCTCGAGGACGATGGCGTCCGCCGCGCGCAGCAAATCCAGACGCTCCTCGGTCACGTCACCGATGATCCGCACCGCCAGACCGGGGCCTGGGAACGGCTGGCGCCATACGATTTCCTCGGGGAGGCCGAGTTCCTCGCCGATTGCCCTCACCTCGTCTTTGAAGAGGTCGCGCAGCGGTTCGACGAGTTCGAACTCCATGTCGTCGGGAAGACCCCCGACGTTGTGGTGGCTCTTGATGCGGGCGGCGTCGGCGGTTCCGGACTCGATCACGTCCGGGTAGAGCGTCCCCTGCACGAGAAACCGGGCATCGCCCAACTCGGTTGCCACCTCCTCGAACACCCTGATGAACGTCTCGCCGATCGTCTTGCGTTTGGCTTCGGGGTCGGTGACGCCGGCCAGGTTGTCGAGAAAGCGCGCTGAGGCGTCGACGGAAACGAGGTTCATGTGGAAGTGGCGCCGGAACGTCTCGTCGACCTGCTGCGCCTCGCCGGACCGCAGCAAGCCGTGATCGACGAAAACACACGTCAGCTGGTCGCCGACGGCTTTGTGGACGAGTGCAGCCGCTACCGACGAGTCGACGCCGCCGCTCAGCCCGCAAATCACGGTGTCGGAACCGACCTGATCCCGGATCGAGTCGACGGCCTGTTCGATGATCGAGGTGTGGGTCCACGTCGGCCGGGCTCCGGCCACCTCGTACAGGAAGTGCTTGAGGATCTCCTGGCCGTGGGTCGTGTGGACGACTTCGGGATGGAACTGAACACCGCACAGGCCCCGCTCCCGATCCTCCATCACTGCCACCGGCGAGCCGGCGGTGGTGCCGGTGACGTCGAAGCCGGGCGGCGGCTTGACGACGGCGTCGCGATGGCTCATCCAAACGTCGAACGACCCGGGCAGTTCCGTGAGCAAGCGGCCGTCGGATTCGACGTGCAGGGTGGTCTTGCCGAATTCGGCGCCGTCGGTGCGGGCGACGTCGCCGCCGAGGGTGTGGGCGATCAACTGGTGGCCGTAACAGATGCCCAGCACCGGAATCCCGAGTTCGAGTAATCCGGCGTCCACGAGATAGGCGTCGTCGGAATACACCGAGGCCGGGCCGCCGGACAGAATCAACGCCACGGGCTGCCTGGCGCGGACCTCGTCGGACGTGATCGTCCTGGGGACGATCTCCGAGTACACGTGGGCTTCACGGACGCGACGGGCGATCAGCTGCGCGTACTGGGCGCCGAAGTCGACCACGAGGACGCGGTCGAAGTTCATCCCACCATGCCAACGCCCTGCGACCGCTGCAGGCTCTTGCCTTCGGTCTTGAGGGCGGGAGCGACCATCACCTCGGCCTTCTGGAACTCCTTGACGTCGGCGTAGCCGCACGTTGCGAGTGACACCCGCAGCGCCCCGAACAGGTTGCGCCGCCCGTCGTTCTCGTGTGCCGGCCCGACGAGGATCTCCTCGAGGGTGCCGAGTTTGCCTACTTCGACCCGCGCCCCGCGCGGCAACGTCGGGTGGAAGGTCGCCATGCCCCAGTGGGCACCGCGCCCGGGGGCTTCGTCGGCCGCAGCGAGCGGCGAGCCGAGCATGACGCCGTCGGCACCGCAGGCGATGGCCTTGGCGATGTCGCCACCGGTCCGCATCCCACCGTCGGCGATGACGTGGACATACCGGCCGGTCTCGTCGAGGTACCGCATCCGGGCTCCGGCGGCGTCGGCGATGGCCGTCACCTGGGGGACGCCGACTCCGAGGACGCCGCGGGTCGTACAGGCCGCGCCCGGTCCGACTCCGACCAGCACACCGATCGCACCGGTTCGCATCAAGTGGAGCGCCGTCGAGTACGACGCGCATCCACCGACGACCACCGGCAGCGGGAAGTCGGCGATGAATTGCTTGAGGTTGAGCGGCTCCGACCGCGTCGAAACGTGTTCTGCCGAAACAACGGTGCCCTGGATTACCAGGATGTCGAGCCCTGCCTCGACCGTGAGGTCTGCGTAGTCGGCGACCCGCTGCGGAGTGAGACTGGCCGCAGTCACGATGCCGGCGTCCTTCATCTCGACGATGCGCGTTCCGATGAGCTCGGGGCGAATGGGCTCGGAGTAGATCTCCTGCATGCGCCGGGTCGCCTTCTCGACGGGGAG
>JBFIQU010000225.1:0-3080 GCA_041609395.1 Acidimicrobiia bacterium
GCGGACACCAGCCAGATCGCGGCACCGACCGAAAAGCCCTTGATGTATCCCCCGACGAGGGTCCTCGTCTCCGTCACATGCCGCCATGCCCGGGTGTACATCGCGATGAGCACCAGGCGGGCACCGACGTACGCGAGGGCAAAAGCCATCGTGGAGTCGGCGACATCGCCAGCGATGCTGACTGCGAGAAACGCGATCGCCACCATCTGGGCCACGGCCAGCAACCGCTGTCCCAGATCGTCGGTGTCGTAGCGATCTGCGTAGAAGGTGAATCCAGCCCAGGCCCACCACAACGGTATGAAGAGCCCCACCAACTCACCGACACCACTCCAGGAGATGTCGGCGAGCAGGCGGCGGCCGAGGCCGGCCACCGCAACGACGAAGACGAGGTCGTAGAACAGTTCGAGCCAGGTGACCCGGTGCTCCTCTTCCTCGGTCTCCGCCGTTCGCAGCCGTGGCGGCCGCAAAATCGAATTCGGCATCCCGTCCCTTCGTTCGCCTCGCCGGGCAGGTTACCGGAGCAGACGTCCACGCTGCTCCCGGGATCGGTAGCGTGCACGACACAGGAAGGAGATCCGTGGCGGACGCTGACGTCATACGCCGGCTCGGCGACTCCGAGCTCTTTGCCGAACTCGACGGGCGGACCCTGGAAGCACTCGCCGAGCACGTAAAACTGCTGCGGCTCCACGCCGGAGACGTCCTCCTCGAAGAAGGGGACCCGGGCGAATCGGTCTTCATCGTCGGGACCGGTCGGTTGCGGGCCTTTGTCACCGAACCGTCCGGTACCGAGATCGTCGTCGGCGAGATCGGGACCGGAGAGGTCGTCGGCGAAATGGCACTGCTGAGCGCAGCGCCGCGCTCGGCCACAATCCGGGCGATTCGCGACTCGACCCTCCTCGAGCTGCCGAATGACCGATTCATGGGGCTCGTGGTCGACCGACCGGCGATCCTCATTTCGGTGACCCGCCTGATCGTGGAGCGGCTGCAACGTTCGATCCACCGGACGGAGCTGGGACGTCGCATTCGAATGATCGCCGTCCTCCCGGTCGCCGCCGACGGAACGCATGGCGTGGTGGCGGACAAGCTCGGATCGGCACTCGGCACGTCTAGGAAGGTCGAGATCGTCGATCGCAGCAGGCTCGATTCGACACTCGGCTCCGACCGCTCCGAAGAAGACGTGATCCGGTTCCTCCATCGCCTCGAGTCCGATCACGACGCCGTCCTGCTGGTCGGCGACGCTCCGGGCAGTGCATGGACGGAACGTTGCGCCCGTCAAGCCGACATGGTGTTGTTCGTGGCCGACGCCCGCCGGGCAGCGCCCGTCGATCGAGTCGAGCTTCCCGGGGAGCGTTCCGGCACGACCCGACCCGGCGTGCGCCTCATCCTGGCCCACACCGGGCCCGAACGTCCACGCAACACCGCGGCGTGGCTGGCAGCCGTCGGACCAGATCGTCATCACCACGTCCGCACCGACGACGCGGCGACGGTGGCCCGTCTCGCCCGGATTCTCGACGGCGAGTCGATCGGCCTGGTGTTGGGCGGTGGCGGTGCGCGCGGGTACGCCCATCTGGGCGTCGTGAAGGCGTTGATGGATGCAGGAGTACCGATCGACCACGTCGGTGGTGCGAGTTCGGGCGCAACCATCGCCGCAGCACTGTCCCTCGACATGTCCTGGGACGACGCCTATGCCGCCTCCCGGAACGCGACGGTCGACCACGGATCGCTGGTCGACTTCACGTTCCCGGCCGTGGCGCTGGCCCGGGGCCGGAAGGTGATGACCGGAATTCGCGAGGCGTACGGGGACATGCTCATCGAGGATGCCTGGCTCGACTTCTTCTGCGTTTCGTCGGACCTGAGTGCCGGGCGCCTACGAGTTCACTCGACCGGCCCGATGGCGCTTGCCGTTCGCGCCAGTGTCTCGATTCCCGGCACGTTTCCCCCCGTGCTGGGCGAGGGCAACAGCGTGCTCGTCGACGGGGGCATCATGAACAACCTCCCGGTCGACGTCATGCGCAGCGTGTACGACCCCGGCCGGGTCATTGCCGTCGACCTCAGGGCGGGCACCCACATTCCGTCCGCCGACCTCGACACCAGCGGCACAGTGTAGGATGGAGAGTGGCCGGCCGGCGTCTGAACCCGTTCGCACCGCGTATGGAGGTCCCGCGAATGATCGACGTCTTGCTGCGCTCGACGGAGATCGCCAGCGGGGAGCAGCAGGTGGAGGCCGACATCATGTTCCGGCCGCCGGTCGAGCAGTTCGGCATCCTCGACTTCAAGCGGCATCCGGAGATCGTCGAGGCGGGATACCGGTACGCCGTCGAAACGCTCGAGGATCTCGACCTCGAGGGTCTCGTCCCGTACTAGGTTCGCCACCATGTGCCGGAACATCAAACAGTTGCGGGGGCCGGACAAAATCCCTACCGAGGACATCGAGGCGGCTGCGCTGCAGTTCGTCCGCAAGATCAGCGGGTTTCGTAAACCGTCGCAAGCCAACGAAGCGGTGTTCGCCCGTGCCGTCGACGAGATCTCAGCTTCCTCCCGGCGGCTCCTCGACGGCCTCGTCGTGCGCGGACGCTGAGGAATACCGGTCGCAGCGCAGCGTTGAATTGAATCGACCACCACACAACGAACTGGAGCACGATGCCCACCGTCGAACTGACCAAAGAGAACTTCGAGCAGACGATCAACGACAACGACACCGTGATCGTGGACTTCTGGGCCGAATGGTGCGGTCCCTGTCGCTCGTTCGCACCCACATTCGAAGCCGCTTCCAACGAGCACTCCGACATCGTGTTCGGCAAGGTGGACACCGAAGCGGAGCCGGAGCTGGCCGGGTTCTTCAACATCCGCTCGATCCCGACCCTCATGGTGTTCCGGGAGAATGTGATCCTGTTCTCACAACCCGGCGCGCTCCCACCGCAGATGTTCAGCTCGCTGATCGACCAGGTCAAGGCCGTGGACATGGAGAAGGTGCACGCGGAAATCGCGGCCGAGCACAGCCACGAAGGATCGGATGCGGTAGCCGAGTAGCCGGTGGCTGCCGGCGGCGGCTGCGCCGCCGCCTAGCCTTCGGCGCCGCC
>JBFIQU010000226.1:0-3008 GCA_041609395.1 Acidimicrobiia bacterium
GACCTGCGTGTCGGGATCGTGCGGGTCGCCCACGATGAGGGTCTCGGTGAGTTCGACCGCGGCGGCGACGAACCGGTCGTAGCTGCTTCGCTGCACATATACCCGCTCCGTCGACGTGCACACCTGCCCGGCATTGAGAAACGCCGCCCATACGACCGCCCTGGCGGCGAGGCGAGGGTCGACGTCGTCGAACACCAATGCGGGATCCTTGCCTCCGAGTTCGAGGTGCGCCGGGATGGGTCGGGCGGCACAGGCGGCGCCGATTGCCCTTCCCGCTGCCGTCGATCCCGTGAACGCAACCATGTCGACTCCGGGGTGCTCGACAAGCGCAGCCCCGATGTCCGCGCCACCGGCGAGGGAGTTCACAACCCCAGGCGGCACCTCCGCCGCCAGGATCTCGGCGAGGCGCAGCGTGCTCTGCGTCGTCTCGACCGCCCCTTTGACGACGATGGTGTTCCCCGCTGCAAGCGCCGGAGCCGCCTTGAACGCCAGGAGCAAGAAGGGATAGTTCCACGGCACGAGACAGCCGACGACGCCGTACGGCACCCGCAGCGTGAGCGACAGTTGCCCCGGGTCGTTCGACGGCACGACCCGGCCCCGGTATGCCCTTGCGAGTTCGGCGTACTGCCGGAACAGCTGGGCGGTGAAATCGACATACAACCGGTTACGGGGGAGGGTCCGCCCGGTCTCGAGCGTGAGCAGTTCGGCGAGCGGCTCACGTTCGGCGTCGAGAACCGACGCGATCCGATGGAGGGCGGCACTCCGTTCTTCCTGCGGAAGAGCCTCCCAACCCGGGTGCGCAACACGGGCCGCCACCACGGCCTCGTCGACCTGGCGCGGCGAGGCGGCGCCGACGACCGCTATCGACTCTCCGGTTGCCGGGTCGTCGATCTCGAACGCAGGCCCGGTCCCGGAGAGGTGCGCACCGTCGATGATGAGCCGATCGCTCACGCCGTCACCTCACGCGGGAGCGTAGCGGCCGGCGACCGACAACCGGCTGCGGCAGGTAGCCTCCCCTGCACAATCGAGGGAGGGTGCATGGCGGAGCATCTGAAGATCTACCTGGCCGGGGAGTGGACCGAGGGCACCGGCGACCGGCATCACCGGCTGATGAGTCCCGTCACCGGAGACCACATCGCCGACGTGCCGCTGGCGTCGCCCGGCGACATCGAACGCGCAATTGCCGCTGCCCGCGCCGCACAGGACGAATACCGCTTCTGGTCGGCATTCGAGCGCGCCGAGCTGTGCCATCGCATCGCCGCCGCCATCGAATCCATGGTGCCCGAGATCGCCCGGATCCAGACCCTGGAACAGGGAAAGCCCTACCACGCCGAATCCCTCGACGACATCGCCGAAGCCAACCAGTACTTCCTGAACGCAGCCGAGGACGTGAAGCGCCTCTCGGGCGAGAACATCCCGACCACCGACCGCAACAAGCGAATGTTCACGTTCCGGCGTCCCGTGGGGGTGTGGGCGGCAATCACGCCGTGGAACTTCCCCGTCACGATCCCACTCGAGTACCTCGGACCGGGCCTGGCGGCCGGGAACGCCGTGATCGTCAAGCCTCCCGAGTTCACGTCGTGGGCATTGCTCAAGCTGGCGGAAGCGTTCGACGCGGCAGGTGTTCCCAAGGGTCTCGTGTCGATCATCCCCGGTGGGGCCGAGATCGGCGATCGCCTCGTGACGCACGACGGCATCGACGCCGTCGGGTTCACCGGATCGTCCGCCACGGGCGCCACGATCATCTCCCGCATGGGCATCAAACGGTCGATCATGGAGATGTCCGGCAACGGACCCACCATCGTCACCTCCGACGCCAACGTACCGGCAGCTGCGGCGGCCGCGGTCTACGGGGCGTACTACAACGCGGGACAGGTGTGCTGCGCCACGGAGCGCGTGATCGTCGTCGACGACGTGCACGAGGAATTCGTCGAACACACACTGAAAGCAGCCGAGGACGTCCGACTTGGCGATCCGTTCGACGAGGCGACGAACATGGGGCCGCTCAACAACGAGGCAACGGCGGCCAAGATGGACCGGCACCTGGCGAACGCAGCCGACCAGGGTGCCGCCATCCTGCGCGGCGGGGCCCGGGCGTCGGGTTATCCGACCGACCTCTACTACCAGTTCACCGTCGTGGATCGTGTCCCTGAGGCCTCCGAGCTGTCACACGAGGAGTCGTTCGGACCGGTGGTACCCATTCTCTCGGCAACCGACGACGAGGACGCGGTGGGGATCGCCAACCGATCCCGGCTCGGCCTGCAGGCGGCCGTCTTCACATCGAGTCTGAGCAAGGCGTTCTGGTATGCCGATCGCATCCGGAGCGGAACCGTCGTGATCAACGACTCGACCGACTTCTGGGAGACCTTTCAACCGTTCGGCGGCGCCGCCGGGACGGACACCGGATGGGGCCGTGGCAGCATCGAGGAGTTCACCGACCTGCAAACCCTGGTAATCGACCTGGGGAACGCGTGACCGAACCGGCCGTTGCGATTCGGGACGTCACCAAGACGTTCGGGGACGTCGTTGCCGTCGACGACCTCTATCTCGAGATACGCGACGGCGAATTCTTTTCCCTCCTCGGGCCTTCGGGATGCGGCAAGACGACGACCCTGCGCATGATCGCCGGTCTCGAATATCCCACGACGGGAAGCATCCAGATCTTCGGTGACGAGATGGGACTGCGCCCACCCAACAAGCGGCCCGTGAACACGGTCTTCCAGAGCTACGCGCTCTTCCCGCACATGACCGTCGCCGACAACGTGGGGTTCGGGCTGAAGATGCGCGGCAACCCGGACGGCGCCATCAAAGCGATGGTGTCCGAGGCCATCGATCTCGTCCGGCTGACCGGGATGGAAGATCGGAAACCGAAGCAGCTGTCCGGCGGACAGCAGCAGCGGGTCGCCCTGGCCCGAGCTCTCGTCAACCGGCCCAAGGTCCTGTTGCTCGACGAGCCGTTGGGCGCGCTCGACCTCAAACTCCGGCAGGCGATGCAGCTCGAGCTCAAA
>JBFIQU010000227.1:0-3000 GCA_041609395.1 Acidimicrobiia bacterium
CGATACCGGGAGTCACCCGCAACCAGCACGCGAAGGAGTGGCCGGCCTCAGATCCGATGGCCTCGAGACGGTCCAGCTCGTCGAACGAGTCCACGACGATGCGGCCAACACCGAGTTCCGCCGCCATCCGGAGTTCGGAGGACGACTTGTTGTTTCCGTGGAAGACGACGGTCTCCATCGGAACGCCTGCGACGGCGGCGGTATGGAGTTCCCCACCCGACGCGACGTCGATCCACAGCCCTTCTTCCACCATGAGTTGCAGGAGCCCTACCGTGCACCACGCCTTGGAGGCGTACGCCAGGTTCACATCCGGGAAGGCGGCTACGTACGCACGACACCGGGTGCGGACATCGTCCTCATCGACGACCCACAGCGGCGTCCCGAACTCGTCTGCGAGCTCGGCAACCGGAACACCTCCAACCGCCAGCACTGCGCCGTCGTGAAGCTCGGCCGTCAGGGGCCACGGCGAGGACGTCATCGGATCACATCTCTTCCGGAGCGGTCAAGCCGAGGATGCCCAGAACGGCGACCAGGGCACTCCGCGATGCCTCGACGAGCCACATCCGCGCCTGGGTCAGTTCGGCATCGTCGGTAACGACCCGGCAGTCGGTGTAGAACTTGTGAAAGGCCCCGGCCAGTTCCTGGCCGTAGGTGGCAATCCGGTGCGGTGCCCGCCGCCGGGCGGCTTCCTCGATCTCTTCACGGAGCCGGTCCACCTGGCGGAGGACGTCGAGTTCGGCCGGATCCGTCAGCAGGGACAGATCGACGTCGTCGATGGGCCGGGCCGCTACCCCTTGCTCCGCCGCGAAGCGAAGCAGACTCGCCACCCGGGCATGGGCGTATTGCAGGTAATACACCGGGTTGTCCATGCTCCGCCGCTTCGCCAGTTCGAGATCGAAGGTCACGGCCGTGTCCGGCGAAAACGCTACGAGGAAGTACCGGGCAGCATCGACCCCGACCTCGTCGAGTACCTCCCGGAACGTGATCAGTTCACCGGCTCTCGTGGACATCCGGACCGGCGCCCCGGCCCTGGTCAGGTTCACGAGCTGTGTGATGATGATCTCGAGACGTCTCGGGTCGTAGCCGAGAGCAGCAACCGCTGCCTTCATGCGATCGATGTAGCCGTGATGGTCGGCGCCCCAGATGTTGATGACCCGGCTGAAGCTGCGTTCGAACTTGTTGCGGTGATATGCGATGTCGGGGGCGAGATACGTGGGTGAACCGTCGCTCTTCACCAGCACCCGGTCCTTCACGTCGCCGAAGGTGGAGGTGCGGAACCACAGCGCGTCGTCGGCCCGATAGGTGAATCCTCTGTCGTCGAGAAGCGTGAGCGCGGCATCGAGAGAACCGTCGTCGTGAACCTGTTGCTCGCTGAACCAGACGTCGAACCTGATCCGCGCCAGATCCAGGGTCTGGCGGATGTCGCTCATGGCCCGCTCCAGGCCCCAGTGAAAGATCGCCGTGCGGCGGTCTTCGGGGTCCAGCCGAACGAGGTCGTCGCCGACCTCGTCGACGAGTTCGTTGGCCCAGTCGATGATGTAGTCGCCGCGGTACCCGTCATCGGGCACGTCGATGTCGATGCCGTGAACCTGGAGATATCTGGCCTCGATGCTGGCGGCATACAGATCCATCTGCACGCCGCCGTCGTTGAAGTAGTACTCCCTCGTCACGTCGAACCCGGCGTAGTCGAGTACGTTGCACAGGGCGTCACCGAGGACGGCGCCGCGGGCATGGCCGATGTGCAGCGGGCCGTTCGGGTTGGCGCTGACGAACTCCACCTGGATTCGCTCGCCGGCGCCGATCGTGCTGCGGGCGTGGTCGGGACCGGCGGCCGCGGCGCGCAGGACCTCGAGCAGCCACGTCGGGCTGAGACGGAAATTGATGAAGCCGGGTCCGGCAACTTCCGCCGATTCCAGGTGGGGCACCGGCGGCAGGTGGTCGAGAACGGCTGCGGCGACCTCGCGGGGCTGCCGGCCGGCCTCCTTGGCGGCCGCCAGCGCAACATTCGTGCTCCAGTCACCGTGGGCGCGATCGCGGGGTCGTTCGATCTCGACCGACGTGTCGAGAACGGGAAGCACACCGGCGGCGGCGGCCTCGTGCAGGGCGGTACGAATGGCTTCGGTCAGCGCTTCGGGGTACATGGGATCCTCGGGGAGTGGCGATGGTACCCGCTGGTACCATCGTGGCCTGCTGCCCTGGTAGCTCAGGGGATAGAGCACTGGCCTCCGGAGCCAGGTGTCGCAGGTTCGAATCCTGCCCAGGGCGCTGCGAGTCCCGGCCCGCGGCCGGGGTTTTCCTCTAGAACAGGACGCCGAACGCGTCCCCCACCCCACCTAGCTCCCGGCTCAGCACCGCGAAGTCCATCGTCACGGCCACCGCGACGTGCACCAACACGCCGGGCACGAAACTCTTCGATCGCAACGCCAGCGTCCCGAGGATCAACCCGGCGAAGATCGCCGCAACGGCTTCCGGCATCGGTTTCGGGAAGTGGATCATCACATAGGGGATGGTCATGATGACGACGGCGTTCCAGCCGAAGCGCGGGAACAGTCCGAACGTGAGGAAGCCCCGGAAGAACGCCTCCACCCCGAGGAACTGCACCCAGTAGCCGATGGCGTAGAGCCAGAAGTGCAGGCCGCCCTCGACAGCCCCGTCGTAGAACGGATACTGGGCCCGGAACGAGCCGAACGACGATGCCCAGATGATGAGGGGAATCATGACGAGGTACAGGAGGCCGTAGAGCGGCAGATGGGGAACGATGCCCCTGAGCCGGAATCCCCAGTCCCGAGGCGACTGGCGCAGCACAGCCACGATGATCAGCAGCGGAGCTCCGACCCGGAACACGAGCGAACTCAGACCCCAATAGAGATAGGGAACCGTCCCCGGGTAATCGGCCCGGAACGGGGCAAACACCCAATCGGCGACTGCGCCCAGCGGGTCGAGCCGTAACGAACCAGGCCGTCCCCAATATGAGAAGAGCAGCAACAGCACGGTGGCTCC
>JBFIQU010000228.1:0-2927 GCA_041609395.1 Acidimicrobiia bacterium
CACCGGCTTCGTCGAGACCTCGAACGCGTCGAGCGTCGTGCGGTCGCCGCAGTGCGAGACGTCGACAGCCATCCCCACGGTGTTCATGCGGTCGACGATCTCGACCCCGAAGTCGCTCAAGCCCTCGTCCCGCCGCTCGGTCGAGCCGTTCCCGATCAGGTTGCGGGTGTTGTAGGTGAGCTGCGAGACGCGCTGTCCGAGCCGGTGGAAGAAGGCCACGTCGTTCGCGGTCCGGAAATGCTCGGCGTTCTGGATGCCGAGGATCATCCCGATCCGGCCGTCCTCCCGCACCTTGTCGAAGTCGTCGGCGCTGTCGATCCGCACGAACCCGTCGTGGCTCGCGGCGAGCCCGTTCAGGCTCCCGAGGTAGTTGATGACGGCGTCACGGACGTTGGGCCCGCCGAACCCGGTCGCCGGGTGGATCACGTCGATGCCGGAGTCGGCCCACTCCTGGAACTCCTCTGCCGTCATCGCGTCGGGGTTCCCGAGCCAGCGCGACTGGACGGCCCGGTCGAGCGCCAGCAGGCACAGCATGTCGATCACCAGTGACTCGCGGACGAGCCGGATCGCCCGCTCCGAGTACTCCTGATCGGACCAGGCGAAGAGTCGGAACCGCCCGAGGTTGAACGCCGGTGCCGCGAGCGTCGCCGCCGCGGCACACCCCGCGCCGAGCCCGGCGCGGATCGCCTCTCTACGGGTGAGCTTGCCGTTCATGTCGCTGCCGTGGATGGGGACACGACTTTGCTGACGAAGAGGGATGATCGTAAGACGCGGTGTCCACCGCCACGCCCTGTCCGCGACAGTCGTCCCGTCCGGCGTCGGCGCACTGAGCTGCATCGGAATCGGTGAGCGAGCCGAATGGCGGTGGTGGCCGCCACCATGCGCCTGGTCGCTCTCGGCGACAGCCACGCGGTTCGCGACCGGCGCCACTCCACAGATGACCCATGAGCCGCCCCCGACTCGTCTTTCGTTATATTCTATGAGGTATTCACGTCTATTGCCCGCTCCTGATCAGACGACCCGCCGTCAGGATTCATCCGAGGTCCCGAATTGGGCCAGCTTCGGAGCCTCGATCACCTTGAGGGTCTGCGGAGAGCAGGCAGCGCGAGAGGAGGGAGACTCATGTACAAAGCCCAAAGAGCACTCACAGGATCTACTGTGAACCGCATGACGAAATCGCCGCACGACCGCGGACGGAGACTTCGTGGAGGGTCTTTTATCAAACGGTCCGTCGCCGCCTTGGCTATTATCCTGCTCGGGCCTGGGCTCCTGATTCAGTCTGTGGCCGCCCAGGAGAGGGTCCAGTTGGCGGGAAAGACGTATCGTCAGGTCGACGGCAGCTGGTACCTTCAGGGGCGCGACACGATCTTCCAGGTCGATCCTCGCATCGTCACGGTGACATTCGCGCCGGAGATCACGACGAGCGAGGCGCGCGCCGAAGTCTACTCCCGATACAACCTGAGCGAGGTTCGAGCTAACCGCCTCGGGTACGTCGACATGGAGATTCCATCCGGCGGAGATCCGCTCGAAGTCGTGAGGCAACTTGCCGCCGACCCGTCCATCGCCTCCGCCGAGGTCAACACCATCGGCATCTATTGGCCGCAGATGGTGCCGAACGACCCAAGGTTCGTGGATCAGTGGCACCTACCGCGGACGAACGTCGCGCCGAACCCGGTCGCCAGCGCTTGGGACATCACGACCGGATCGAGTGGCGTGATCATTGGCGTGCTCGACAGCGGCACGGACGTGGCGCACGAGGATCTGATCGGGAACTCCTGGGTGAACCCAGGCGAGGATCTGAACAACGACGGTCTTCTGGTCGCCGCGAACCCAGACCATCTGGACAACGCCGACAAGAACGGCATTGATGACGACGGGAACGGTTTCATCGATGATCTGGCGGGGTGGGACTTCAACAACGGTGACAACAATGTCCGCGGCCCGTTCCTGCACGGCAGTCACGTCGCGGGTATCGCGGGCGCCATGACGCACAACGGCGTCGGTGTGTCGGGAGTCGCCGGCGGCTGGGCCGGGATGCCGGGCGTGCGGCTCATGGCGGTGGGCGTGGGCGACTTCGCCCCCAACGGAGCCATTTTGGACGATGCCATCATCTACGCGGCCGACAATGGGGCCGACATCATCACGTTGAGTCTTAGCGTCGGACAGACCATGGCCATCGATGCGGCGCTCGCGTACGCGTACAACACGCAGGGCGTATTTATCGATAACGCGGCCGGGAACAACTTCGGCGGACCTGTGGGTTATCCGGCCACCGACCCGAACGTCGTCGCGGTGAGCGCCACCGACCAGGCCGACATGCTCGCGGGCTTCTCCAACATGGGACCGGAGATCGAGCTGGCGGCACCCGGGGTCACCATCTGGAGCACCGACCTCAACAACAGCTACGGTCAGGGTGACGGCACGTCGTACGCCTCACCGCAGGTGGCCGGGGTGGCCGCGCTTCTGCTGTCGTGCGACTCATCGCTGACCAACGATCAGATCCGAGCACTTCTCCAGAACACCGCGCGGGATCTGGGCGCGCCAGGACGGGACAACTCGTTCGGCTTCGGCCTGCTCGACGCGCTCGCGGCACTTACAGCCGCCGGCTGCAACGAGCCACCGGGCTTCAAGCGAGGCTTCAGTGTGCACGGGGGTGTGGCCCTTCCCCTGGGCGGCCTGAACACGACGCACGACCCGGGGCCCACGGTCGCAGTGGATCTCACGTTCCCCATCCTTCCGCAGCTCGCGTGGGACCTTCGCGTGGGCTACTCGCTGTTCAACGGCACGGGGATGATCAACAACCTGGATATCTGGAACTTCTCAGCGAACCTGAAGGCGATTCCGACGCTCTCCACCCCGTGGATATTCGTGAACGGCGGATTCGGGGCCTATTACATTGACACCACGGACTGGGAGTTCGGCGGCAA
>JBFIQU010000229.1:0-2907 GCA_041609395.1 Acidimicrobiia bacterium
ACGTTGCCTGTCTCGCCGCGCGGGCGCCGGCGGAGGTCATGCCCCACCCCGACCCAGAAGGGGGGTGACCATGAGCAAGCCACGACTCACGTCGTTCTCGCACGGCGCCGGGTGAGCGTGCAAGCTCGGACCCGACGAGCTGGCGCAAGTCTTGCGCCGCGTGCGACACCATGAAGCCACCGCGCACCCTTCCTTGATGATCGGCCTGGGGACATCGGACGACGCCGGGGTGTACCGGCTCGATGCGTCCACCGCCCTGGTGCAGACCGTGGACTTCTTCGCGCCGATCGTCGACGACGCGTACGACTGGGGACGTATCGCCGCGGCCAACGCCCTGTCCGATGTCTATGCGATGGGGGCCCGACCCCTCACGGCGATGGCACTGGTCGGCTGGCCCCGCGACTCGCTTCCGTTCGAGCTCCTGGCCGACGTGATGCAGGGAGGAGCCGACGTCCTGGCTGCGGCGCAGTGCACGCTGGTCGGGGGACACAGCGTGGACGAACCGGAACCGAAGTACGGCTTGGCAGTCACCGGCCTCGTCGACCCGTCCCGTGTTGTCGCGAACGCCGGAGCCCGCCCCGGCGACGACCTGGTCCTCACCAAGGCCATCGGCACCGGCATCATCGCCACCGCCATCAAGCGCGGCACGGCACGTGCAGCCCACCGCGACGGTGCCGTTGCCTCGATGGTCGAATTGAACGAGCACGCCGCTGCTGCCATGGTCGCCCACGGCGCGCATGCCGCCACCGACGTGACCGGCTTCGGCTTGCTCGGACACCTGCTCGAGATGCTGCACGCCTCCGGAGTGGGAGCCGTTGTTCGCGCCGCCGCCGTTCCCGTTCTAGCCGGAACGATGGAGTACGCCCGGGACGGCATCGTCCCCGGCGGGACGCACCGCAACATCGCCGCCGTATCCGATCTCACCGACTTCGGTCCGCTGGATCCGACGATGCGCCTCGTCCTCGCCGATGCGCAGACGAGCGGGGGATTGCTGATCTCCGCCCCGGACGGGGCGGCCCTCGTCGAGGCCGTAGGCCCTCCGGCCGCCATCATCGGCACGGTGACGGCGGGCGAACCTCGAATCGTGGTCGAGTGAGGGATCTTCCACGGCAGACCTACGTGCTGTCGGCCGGCGTGTTCCTGGCACTGTTGGGGATCACCCTGGTGGCGCCGATCCTTCCTCTCTACGCCCGGGAATTCGGGGTAAGCCGGACTGCGGCCGGTGGCCTGATCTCGGCGTTCGCCATCGCCCGGTTCGTCTTCGACCCGGCCGGCGGCGTGTTGTCCGACCGGTGGGGGGCCCGGCGGATCATGCTCGCCGGATCGCTGGTGCTGGCGGCGTCCAGCGTGTCGGCTGCACTTGCTCCCAACTATGAGGTGCTGTTCGCCTCCCGGGTCCTCGAGGGCTTCGGGTCGGCAGCCTTCGCCAACGCGGCGATGCATCTCATCGTTGTGACAACGCCCGTGCACCGCCGGGGTCGGGCGATGGCCATGTACCAGACGGGTTTGCTGGGAGGCATCTCGATCGGTCCGATCATCGGTGGCTACGCGGCCGGGGTGGGCGACTTCACCACCCCGTTCTGGATCTACGCCGGCGTGGGGATCGTGATGGCGGTTGTGGTGTGGTTCGGCATCGAGGACGCAGCGACGGAGCCGGTGCCCCTGCGTTCCATCTACCGGGCTTCCGGCCGGCTGCTCCGGACGCCGTCGTATGTGGCGCTGCTCGCGGTGGCGTTCGCCATCTTCGTCATGCGCTCCGGCGGCCAGATCACGCTGCTCCCGCTGTACGGTGGGGAAGAGCTCGGCTTGGACGAGCCGCAGATCGGGCTGCTGATCGCCGCGTCTGCCGTCATGATGCTGCTCGTGGTCAACCCGGGCGGGTGGCTCGTCGACCGCATCGGGCGGCGACCGGTGCTCATTGGTGGGCTGCTGGCGACTGCGTTCGCAGTTGCGTCGTACGGCTTCTTCCGCTCCTTCGGTGCACTTCTGATCGTCTCGATCGGATTCGGGATCGCCGCCGCGTTCATGGGCATCCCGCCGCCGACACTCGCCGGCGACCTCGCTCCTCCCGGAGCGGAAGGCGCCAGCGTCGGCTTGTATCGCATGGCCGCCGATCTCGGTCTCGTCATCGGTCCCCTCTGGTTGGGTGCGGTGGCCGAGGGCGGCGATTTCCGGCTCGGGTTTCTCATCGCGGGCGGGATCCTTGTCGTGGCGGCGGCGGTTTCGTTTACGATCCGGGAACCGGACCGAACCGCTCCGTCTCGCCGGATCGAGGAGCCGCTGTGACCCAACAGGACCACGACCGTCTGACCAAGATCGCGTCTGCGCTGTCGATCGGCGGGCTGCAGCGCCATCTGTTTCTCTGTGCTCAGCAGACGACGCCCCGGTGTTCCACGTACGAGGAGTCGGCGGAATCCTGGCGTTACCTCAAGGCCAGGCTGAAGGATCTCGATCTGGCGTCGGCGCCGCCGTCGTGGCGAGGTGACGCGGGCCCGGCGCCGGCCACGTCACCGGGGCGCGGGACCGTGCTGCGCACCAAAGTCGATTGCCTGCGGATCTGTGAGCAGGGTCCCATCGCGGTCGTCTATCCGGACGGAACCTGGTACCGGAGGGCAACGCCGGACGTGCTCGAACGGATCATCCGCGAGCACGTGATCGAGGGCCGCCCCGTTGCAGAGTACGTGTTCGCGGTCGACGACCTGTCCGGCGGAAGCGATCGCCGGCACCCCTAAGCTGCCTCTCGATATGAGGTTACGAACGGGATTTGGGCTCGCCGCCGCCGGATGGCTGGCCTGGCGGGTAGCCGGTCCGGAAACCGGTCCCCGATTCCACGGCACCCAGGAGCGCCCGATCGACGTGCCGGGCCGGACGGTGACCGTCGGCCGTAACGAGTTCTTCGTCCGTGAG
>JBFIQU010000230.1:0-2892 GCA_041609395.1 Acidimicrobiia bacterium
CCGGCGCGCCTGGTCGACCTCGGCAAGCTGCCGCTGACGTTCATCGAGACCGACGCAGACGGATCGATCCGGATCGGGGCGACGGCGACCCTCACCGCGATCCTCGAACACCCGGAGCTCCGCTCGTATGCCGGCGGGGTGCTGGCATCGATGCTCACCCGGGTGGGATCTCCTCTTCTGCGCAACATGGCAACGATCGGGGGGCACCTCGCCCGGGGCCGCCTGTCGGACGTCGTGCCCGTTCTCCTCGTGCTCGACGCCGCCATCGAGTACTTCGACGGCGGGTCGCAGCGGACCTCGCTGGCCGAGTTCTTCGCCGCAGCTCTCCATCGCCGGCCGCTGGTCATCACGGCGGTCAGGCTGGGCACCCCGCCCCGCGGCATTGGAGAGTTCGAGAAGTTCGAGCGCACCGCATTCGACGTCGCGATGCTGAACGTGGCCACGTATATCGAGGTGGAGGAGGGTCACGTCGCAGAGGCCCGTGTCGCCGTCGGTGAGACACCGGCGCTGGCCCGGCTCGTGCCGGAAGCCGCCGCCGGCTTGCACGGCCTACGTCTGGATCCGGCCGTCATCGCCGGTGCCGCCAGGATCGGCGCCGCGACGGTCACCACGGCCGGGGATGCGAGGGCGTCGGCCGACTACCGCACCCAGCTCGTCGAAGTTGGGATCCGTCGCTGCCTGGATCGGACGGCGACCCGAATGGGAGTTGCGTGATGCGCCTCGACCTCACCGTCAACGGCCGTCGCCACGAATGCGAAGCCGCCCCGGGGGTGGACTTGCTCCATCTCTTGCGCAGTCTCGGCTATTCCAGCGTGAAGAACGGATGCGATCGCGGGGACTGCGGTTCATGCGCCGTCCTGCTCGACGGCCGCGCCGTGAACGCATGTCTCGTGTTCGCGGCCAAAGCCGCCGGAACCTCTATCACCACCGCCGAGGGCCTCGCCTCCGGTGGCCACCTCCACCCCATTCAGCAGGCACTGCTGGCCGAGGGTGGCGTGCAGTGTGGCTTCTGCACGCCCGGGATGATGCTGACCGTGCTGGAGCTCCTCGAGGCCGTACCCGACGCCGATGAGGAGGCGATCAGGACCGCCCTCGCCGGCAACATGTGCCGCTGCACCGGGTGGGTCAAACCGGTGGCGGCGTTCCTGGCGGCCGCTCGCTCCGGTGCGGCGACGTCGTGACCTCCGACAAGTTCTCCGTTGTGGGCAAGAATCTCGAGAAGGTCGACGGCCGTGCCCTCGTGACCGGCAAGCCGGTCTTCGCCGGCGACGGCGTACCGGCCGACGCGCTGCACGTGGCAATCCTCCACAGTCCTCACCCCCATGCCCGCATCGCCGGCATCGACACCGCCGCCGCCGAGGAACTCGACGGTGTGGTTGCGGTGCTCACGCATCGCAACACGCCGGCAACGCGCTACACAACCGCCGGTCAGGGTTACCCGGAACCGTCTCCGTACGACAACCGGATGTTCGACACCAAGGTCCGATTCGTGGGCGACCGGGTGGCCGCAGTCGCCGCCGAGACCCGGGAACAGGCCGTGGCGGCGCTCGACGTGATTCGCGTCGACTACGACGAACTGCCGGCCGTGCTTTCGATCGACGACGCCACACGCGACGGCGCTCCGATCATCCACGACGAGCCGGACATCGAAGGGACGTGGGACCCGGCGCGCAACGTTGTGGCCGAGGTGGCCGCCGCCGCAGGCGACGTCGACGCCGCGTGGGAAGCATGTGCCGCCGTCGTGGAGTCGACGTGCGAAACCCACTACGGCCAGCACGCCCCCCTCGAACCTCACGTGGCTCTGGCCTATCTGGACGACAACAACCGGTTGGTCCTCTCCACGTCGACCCAGGTGCCGTTCCACGTGCGGCGCATCGTGGGACGCATCCTCGACGTGCCGATTCACCGCATCCGCGTCGTCAAACCGCGGCTCGGCGGGGGTTTCGGGGTGAAACAGGAGATCCTGATCGAAGACATCGTGGCGCTGGTCACGTTGCGAACGGGGCGTCCCTCCTTCCTGGAGTACACCCGGGCCGAGGAGTTCGTGGCGTCGCGCACCCGGCACCCGATGCGGGTCAGGGTGAAGCTCGGCGCCGACGAATCGGGCAAGCTCCTGGCGGTGGACATGGACGCCCTGTCCAACAGCGGCGCCTACGGCACCCACGGGCTCACGGTGCTCTCCAACGCCGGATCGAAGACCCTCCCGCTGTACAACAAGGCCCCCAATGTCCGCTTCAACGGGCGAGTCGTGTACACGAATCTGCCGGTGGGCGGGGCGTATCGGGGCTACGGGGCCACCCAGAGCTATTTCGCGCTGGAAACAGCAATGGACGAACTCGCCGAGCGACTCGGCATGGATCCAATCGACCTGCGGCGCCGCAACCACATCCGGACTGGCGAGACCTCACCGATCTTCGAGGAGCTCGGCGAAGGCCGGAAAGGCGTCGAACAGATCATCACGAGCTGTGAACTCGAGGCGTGCATTTCGGAGGGAGCTGCCCGGTTCGGATGGACGGAACGGCGGGGCCGGCGCGTCACCAACGGATCGCGTGTCCACGGAATCGGCATGTCGATCCACATGCAGGGATCCGGCATCCCGGCGATCGACATGGCGTCGGCGACGATCAAGATGAACGACGACGGATCGTTCAACCTTCTCATCGGGGCCACCGACCTCGGCACCGGATCCGACACGATTCTGGGCCAGATCGCCGCCGAGGTGCTGGGCGTTCCCCTCGAGATGATCGTCGTCTACTCCTCCGACACGGACGTCACCCCGTTCGACGTCGGTGCCTATGCGTCGTCGACGACCTATGTGTCCGGCATGGCGGTGCTACGCGCCGCCCGGGACGTACGCGACCAGATCGTTGCCGTGGCGGCCGCGATGCTGCA
>JBFIQU010000231.1:0-2854 GCA_041609395.1 Acidimicrobiia bacterium
ACCCATCCAGCCCACCCAGGTGGGCATGAAATAGGGCTGTGTGCCTGCATGCTGGGTTCGAGTTGGATGCTCCACACGGCTGCTATCGGCAGGCACGGGGTCGAGGTGGAGTCCTATTCGGAGTCGAGGAAGTTGGCGAGCAACAGTTTGCCCTCGGCGGTCATGACGCTCTCGGGATGGAACTGCACGCCGTCGATCGGGTAGTCGTCGTGGCGGACTCCTTGCACCACTCCGTCCTCGCTACGCGCCGAGACGTCGAGCACATTCGGGAGATCGACGGTGGCCAGCGAGTGATACCGCGTTGCCGTGAACGGGTTGGACAGACCGGCGAACAGACCTTTGCCGTCGTGGAGGATGGCCGAGGTCTTTCCGTGGCGCGGTTCGGGAGCACGGACGATCGATCCTCCGAACGCCGCAACTACAGCCTGGTGCCCCAGGCATACCCCAAGGGTGGGAATGTCGGATCCGAGCCGTTTGACGAACTCGATCGAGTTGCCCGCCTGTTCCGGGCGGCCCGGCCCCGGTGAGATCACGAGCCGGTCGACGCCGAGACCGGCGGCGTCGTCGGGCGTCATCGCATCGTTGCGCACCACAATCGGCTCGGCTCCGAGCTCGCCGAGGTACTGCACCAGGTTGAAGGTGAACGAGTCGTAGTTGTCGATCACGAGCACCCTCATCCGACGGTGCCTCCGGTGTCGAGAAACGTGTTTCCCAGCCAGTCGTAGAAGAAGAACAACGCGACGAGGAGGACGATCACGATCGCGGCCGCAGCGACGATCCGCAACGGCAGCGGACCGGGGAGGACGTTCCACAGTGACCGGATCACGTGTCGAGAATAACGGGGGCGTTGGGACCGTCTACGAGTTCGGCGAAGACGACGAGACGCTCTCGCGCCGAAAACTCGGGATTGCAGGTGGTGAGGGTCAACCATCCCCCATCGCGGGGATCGGTCACCCACAGCGCAGTCGGTGCGACGATGATCGACTCTGTTACGACATAGGTGTGGGTACCGATCACCGGACTGTCCCAGAAGATGAGGTCGCCGGGTTGGAGTTCGTCGATCTCGTTGAAGGGAGCGCCGTACGTCGTGCGGTGACCCGAAACCACGGCGTTGCCGGGCTGACCCGGCAGCGGCGTATCCGGCATATGCCCGGCGCCGTTCTTGAGATCGGCCCTGCTCACGCCCTCGACAACCGTCCACTGCAGGCCGATGTCGGGAATGCGGATCGTGCCCAGCGGGTCGCCGGCGTCGGGCACCGGCTCCCGGCGCAAAATCCGGTCGCCGGGATCTACGTCCCCGGTGATGAACTGGCCCGCCGACGATACGTCGGGAACGATCTCACCGTTGCTGCCGGTCGTCCACGGGATCGGATCGGAGGACTGGCCGGTCGCGGGGTCGTAGACGACGACCTCGGGGGAAACCCCGGAGCGGCCCGCGAGCTGGGTCTCGAGGCCGGACTGGGCCCGCTTGGCGAAGAAGTCGGTGACCCAGAGCTGATGCGCAACGAAGCCGAGCATGAGAATCCCGAGGGTGATCAGCGTCCACCCGATCCCGCGCACGATGCGGGTGATCCGGCCCGGCACGGGTTGTTCGTCAGTCGGGGGCGACGCCACGCGTTGTCTCCAGGGGATAGCTATCTGTGTTCATTCGGCCACTCAGGGTGCAGGGTAGAGCGATTCCGGCGCTATCGACGCGCTCCACTACCATGCTGCCATGCCTAAGTCGAGGGTACGCAAGAAGAAGAAGTCGGGCCGGCGCAACGCACCGCCGCCGCCCCAGCAGACCAAGGCCAAGGGTCCGTCGCCGACCTGGTACGTCGCTCTGATGTTCGGTCTCATGGCCCTGGGCATTCTCGTCATCATCGTCAACTACATTGGCATCATCCTGCCCGACAGTCCGGACAACAAGTGGTTGCTGCTCGGCCTGGTAGGCATCGCCGGGGGTTTCGGGATGACGCTGAACTACCACTGACGTAGTTACACCGGTGTAGTTACTCCCAGAGTTGTCCATAGCCTGTGGACAACTCGTCAACCCTCGCCGGTGAGAACCATCGGTTCCCGGCAATGTCGCGGTGGTTCCGGCTCGGCATCCTGAGCCTGCGTGACGGTCAGGGCCATTCCACATACCCGGCACACGTACCCGACAAAGACGGGAACGACTTCCTCCGGATCGGGCTCCTCGGGGCCCGGGGTGGCCAGCAGGCGCACCGTCCAGAACCCGGCGGCGAGAATCGTGCCGCCGATGGCCAGGGCGATCAAGAGGTCGATCATGGACGGACAGCCTCCAGTTGCCGATCGGAGGCCACCGGCATCGCACTAGACGCGTTCGATGATGAGGGCATTGGCCATGCCACCGCCTTCACACATGGTCTGCAGTCCGTACCGGCCACCGCGGGCTTCGAGTTCGTTGACGAGCGTGGTCAACAGCTTGGCACCGGAGCAACCGAGCGGATGGCCGAGAGCGATGGCGCCCCCGTTGACGTTGACCTTGCTCCAGTCGGCACCCGTCTCCCTCAGCCAGGCGGCGATGACGGAGGCGAACGCTTCGTTGACCTCGAAGAGATCGATGTCGTCGACCGTCAGACCGGCTTTGTCGAGCACCTTGTGCGTTGCCGGAATCGGACCGGTCAGCATCATCACCGGGTCGACACCGGCAAGGGCAAACTCGACGAACCGCGCTTTGGGCCGCAACCCGAGTTCGGCGGCCTTTTCCTCGCTCATGATGAGCACCGCGGCGGCGCCGTCGGAGATCTGGGACGAGTTGCCGGCTGTCACGACGCCGTCGGGTTTGAAGACGGGATTCAGGGAAGCGAGCTTCTCCGGGGATGTGTCCCACCGGATGCCCTCGTCACGC
>JBFIQU010000232.1:0-2820 GCA_041609395.1 Acidimicrobiia bacterium
CTCTGACGGCAGCGTCGGGCCCGGGTCGGGGCAACCGGCTTCGCCGGGCTCAGCTTGCGTCCCGGCGTTTCATCTTGCGGCGCAGGCTCCGGCGCTGGCGCGCCGTGAGGCCGCCCCAGATGCCCATCTGCTGGTTGGTCCGCAGGCTGTAGTCGAGGCACGCATCGCTCACCGGACAGCTCCGGCACACCGCCACGGCGGCGTCGATGGTGGGTCGGTCGGATTCGCCTGGCGGGAAGAACATATCTGTCCCGAGGTGGCGACAGGCCGCACGTCGCCGCCACGGCTCGAGGTCGGCGGGGATTGCTGCATCTCTCAGGTCGAGCACCGGTACTCCTTGCTACTCCCTTTGGATTCCCCCCGATCTCCGAGTTCAAACCTACGAATCGCGATGTGCCCGCTTCATATACTTCCCGCCCACCATGACCGTCGCGGCGTACAGGGAGTCACATGCAGGCGAGGCGCCCCGTCCTCACTACCGGTCACTGATGCAACGACTCGGTGAACTGGAAGAGGGAGATCTGCAACGCCGCGCCGAAATCCTCGACTCCATCTTTCGCGATCTCGGCGTGACGTTTGCCGTGTACGGCCGCGAGGAAGGCACGGAACGGACCTGGCCCATGGACCTCGTGCCGCGGATCATCCCCGCCGACGAATGGGCCCACATCGAATCGGGTCTCATCCAGCGGGTCCGCACCCTCAATCTGTTCCTGGAGGACCTCTACGTCGGCGAGCAGGCTGCTCTCAACGACGGAATAGTTCCGCGCTGGCTGGTCGAGTCCGCCGACGGGTACGTGCGGGAGGCACATGGAATCACGGCACGGCACGGGGCTCGGTGCGTCATCTCCGGTATCGACATCGTGCGTGACGACGGCGGGATCTACCGTGTGCTCGAGGACAACGTCCGGGTCCCGAGTGGTGTGTCGTATGTTCTCGAGAATCGTGTTGCGATGACGCGTGTGCTTCCCGTTGCGTTCGGTCGGCACGCCGTGCGCCCCGTGAACCATTACGGAGCATCGCTGCTGGCAACGCTCCGGTCTATTGCGCCCGGTACGGCGGTCGATCCAACGGTGGTCGTCCTCACGCCCGGGACCGCCAATTCGGCGTACTTCGAGCACGCGTTTCTGGCTCGCCAGATGGGTGTCGAGCTGGTCGAGGGCCGTGATCTGCTCGTCGACGACCACGTCGCGTTCATGCGGACGACCCGTGGCCTCGAGAGGGTCGACGTCATATACAGGCGGCTTGGTGACGAGTTCCTCGACCCGGTCGTGTTCCGTTCGGATTCGCTGCTCGGTGTACCCGGTCTCGTGGCGGCGGCCCGAGCCGGCAACGTGACCATCGCCAACGCGGTCGGCAACGGTGCCGCCGACGACAAAGCCGTCTATGCCTTCGTTCCGGCGCTCATTCGGTATTACCTCAACGAGGAACCGGTGCTCCCCAATGTCGATACCTACTTGCCGTGGCTGCCCGAGCACCGGGATCTCGTCCTCGATCGCCTCGACGAGCTCGTGGTGAAGCCGGTCGCCGCAGCCGGCGGGTACGGCATCGTGATCGGGAGCCAGGCGACCGGAGATCAGCTGGCTGACGTGAGACGCGCCATCGAAGAAGACCCGCGCCGCTACGTCGCCCAGGAGCTGGTTCAGCTCTCCGTCCACCCGACCGTGGTGGACGGTCGGCTGCAGGACCGTCACATCGACCTGCGGCCTTTCGTCCTGGCCGGTGAACGCATCGAGGTTCTGCCCGGCGGTCTCACCCGGGTAGCAATCCCGGAAGGGTCACTGATCGTCAACTCATCCCAGGGTGGCGGATCCAAAGACACCTGGGTTCTTGAGCGCTGATGCTTTCCAGGCATGCCGAAGATCTGCTGTGGACCGGCCGGTACCTGGAACGAGCCGAGGATACGGCTCGCATGCTCGACGTGACCTACCACGGCTTGCTCGAGTCGCCACCGGAGGAGGTGGAACAGGCGTGGCTCGAGCTCCTGCAGGTGTTGTTCCTGGACGAGGTCTACGAGGGCGAGTTGAACGCAGTCGGCGTGTCGCACTTCCTCGTGCTCGACGAGAGCAATCCCAGCTCCATCAGCGCGGCCGTGGCGCGATCCCGCCTCAACGCACAAGGTGTGCGGGACCGGATCAGTACCGAGCTGTTCGAGGCGATCAACACGTTCCACCTCGAGCTCCGGCGCCGTGACCTGCGACGGGAGCTGGATCTGCAGCCATATCAGCTCTACCGGACCGTCAAGACGTTGAGCCAAACGGTGCGCGGGGTCGCCGAAGCGACCATGCCACGCGACGACGGGTACCGCTTTCTCCTCCTCGGCTCCCTCCTCGAACGGGCAGAGATGACGTGCCGCCTCCTTGCCGTCCGTTTCGGGACGCTCACCGACTTGAGTCGACCCCGGGCGTTTCATTGGTGGGTCGCCCTGCTCAAGAGCGTTTCTGCATTCGAGGCGTATTTGAAGTCGAATCGTGCCGGAATCGACTCCATCCGAGTTCTCGAGTTCTTGCTGCTCAACCGGGAGTTCCCGCGGAGTGCGCTGTTCTGCCTCGAGGCGACGGAACGCCAGCTGGCGACTCTCGTCGGCGACGGCACGCACGCACCCCTGCTGCGGAACCTCGGTCGCGTGCGAGCACGTCTCGAATACTGCGATCTCGACTCGATCGTGGACGACGGGCTCGCCGGGTTCCTCGATGAACTCCAACGCGAGATCTGGGATGTCGGCGAAGCGATCGAAGCCCACTTCTTCCGGCACCGCGCCGATCTGGACCTGCACGCCTACGAGGCGGGATGATGCGCCTCGAGATTCGCTACGCCACCGTC
>JBFIQU010000233.1:0-2792 GCA_041609395.1 Acidimicrobiia bacterium
CGGTCACGCCAGGACGACGGCAAGTTCGACATGGGGGCGCTCGCCATCCGGCTGTCGTCGATCACGAACGGCGTGTCCCGGCGTCACGGTGAAGTCGTCACGCATGACTGGTCGCAGCTCATCGGCGGACCCTCCGAGTACGTGACGAACGGGGTGCACACGCAGACCTGGACCGGTCGCACCATCTGGCGGCTCTTCGACAAGTACGTCGGCGAGGACTGGACGGACAAGCTCATCACGCCGGAGGCGTGGGAGGCGGTCCGTGACATCCCCAACAAGGACCTGTGGGACGCACACGTCGGTCAGAAGGAGCTACTGCTGCGCCGCATACGAGGCCGGATTCGGGAGCAGCTGGCTCGGCACGGGGCCGACCCCGACCACCTGCGCCGAATCGACGACCAGCTACCGGCAGAGCGCCTCACCATCGTGTTTGCCCGCCGCTTCGCCACCTACAAGCGAGCCGGGCTGTTGTTCTCCGATCCGGGACGAATCCGGCACATTCTCACCAACGCCGACCGTCCGGTTCAGATCATCTTCAGCGGAAAGGCGCACCCTGCCGACCGCGAAGGACAGGGTCTGATCCGGTGGGTCGTGGAGATGGCCAAGAGCCACGAGCTGGGCGGTCACATCTTCTTCCTGGAGGACTACGACATGCAGCTCGGACGGTGGCTGGTCGGCGGTGCCGATGTCTGGCTCAACAACCCGCGCCCGCCGATGGAAGCCAGCGGTACGTCGGGGATGAAGTCCGCCATCAACGGTGGGCTGAATCTCAGCGTCCTCGACGGATGGTGGGAAGAGGCGTACGACGGAACGAACGGCTGGGGATTCGGTGACGTCCACCAGTCCGATCCCGACGCCGCAGCCACGCTCTACCACCTGCTGGAGTCGGAGGTCGTACCGTTGTTCTACGACCGGGATGAGGACGGTGTGCCGCAGGGGTGGGTCGAGATGATGAAGAACGCCATCGTCGGTGTCACTCCGCAGTTCTCGACGCACCGCATGGTCGCCGAGTACGCCGAGAAGGCCTACCTCCCGCTGGGACGCAGGTAGAAGCGGATCCCTACAGCTTGTCGAGGGCTCGCCGGATGCCGCGGACGGCCTGCGAAGTTCGGTGATCGTTCTCGACCAGCGCGAACCTGACGTGGCCGTCCCCGCTGGGGCCGAAGCCGATCCCCGGACTCACCGCGACCTTCGCCTCCCGGAGCAGCATTTTCGAGAACTCGAGTGATCCCAGTTCCGCGTATGGACCTGGGAGCTCCGCCCAGACGAACATCGTCCCCTGCGGGGCGGCGACCTTCCATCCCGACCGGTTCAGACCTTCGATGAGCGTGTTACGCCGCTTCTCGTAGATCGCCACCACCTCGGCCGGATAGTCGTCGCACTCGTTGAGAGCGATGATCGAGGCAATCTGGATCGGCTGGAACGTGCCGTAGTCCAGGTACGACTTCAGCTTCGCGAGCGCCCCCACCATCTCCCGATTGCCGACAACGAACCCGACCCGCCATCCCGCCATCGAGTGCGACTTGGACAGCGTGTACAACTCGACGCCGACGTCTTTGGCCCCGGGAACCTGCAGCAGGCTCGGCGGGCGATAACCGTCGAATGAGATGTCGGCGTACGCGAAGTCGTGAACGAGCATCACTTCGTTTTCACGCGCGAACCCGACCAGCTGCTCGAAGAAGGCGAGATCGACGCAGGCAGTTGTCGGGTTGTGCGGGAAGGAAACGACGATCACCCGCGGGCGGGGCCACGATTCGCGAAAGACGGCCTGCATGCGTCCGAAGAAGTCGGCATCGAGGGACAGCGGGACGCGTCGCACCTCGGCCCCGGCGAGGACCGGGGCGTAGATGTGGATGGGATATGACGGTTCCGGGACGAGCGCCACGTCGCCGGGCTGCACCAGGGTCCACATCAGGTGCGACAGACCTTCCTTGGCGCCGATCGTGTTGATGACCTCGGTGTCGGGATCGAGGTCGACACCGAAGCGGCGTGCGTAGCGGTCGGCGACGGCCTTCCTCAGGTTGGGGATGCCGCGCGACGCCGAGTAGCGATGGTTCCGGGCGTTGCGTGCGGCCTCGACGAGTTTCTCCACGACTGCGCCGGGGCTCGGGATGTCCGGGTTGCCGAAGCCGAGATCGACGATGTCCTCGCCGGCGCGACGGGCGTCGACCTTGAGCTGATTGACCTCGGCGAAGACGTACGGCGGAAGGTTGTGGATCCGGCGGAATTCCATCGGGAAAGAGTAACGCGCCGTGGGCGGGCCACTGCGGTTTGGGGTGAAAGGGAGTAGCTAGCCGGCCGTCCAGCCCGCGTCGATGGTCCAGTTGGCGCCGGTCACCGCAGAGGCGGCATCCGAGCACAGGTACACGACGAGAGCCGCGATCTCTTCGGGCTCGATCAAGCGCTTCACCGACGCCGGGGCCAGCATGACCTGCTCCACGACTTCGTCCTCGCTCAGGCCGCGTGTCCTCGCCTGATCCGTGATCTGATTCTCGACCAGCGGCGTCCGCACGTACGACGGCGAGATCGCATTGACGGTGATCCCGAACTCGCCACCCTCACGGGCCGCGGTTCGGGTCAACCCGATCAGGCCGTGCTTTGCCGAGATGTACCCGACCTTGAACGGTGAGGCCCGCACGGAGTGGATCGACGCCATGTTCACGATTCGCCCCCATCCTCCTGTCTTCATCGACGGCCAGGCGTACCGGGTCAGCAGGAACGGAGCCGTCAGCATCACGGCGATCATCTCGTCCCAGCGGTCCTCGGGGAACTCCTCGATCGGATCGATGTGC
>JBFIQU010000234.1:0-2784 GCA_041609395.1 Acidimicrobiia bacterium
CCGCTTCTCATAGAGAAGCATGATCTGCCCCACCAGCGGGTCCCCCTTTCTTTTCGCGTTGGAGCACGGCGTTTCCGCCTTGCATCTCGGCTCCGCGTCGGCCTGCGTCATGTCGTTGCGGGGCGGCCCGAGATGCGTGCTGCCGCTCCCACCCGATCCACGGCGTGGCTCGCGCAAAGCGCTCGCCAGGATCCAACCCCGTACCGGTTCCTCCACGAGCGCCGTGGCTCATGGCTCTCAGGTATCAGCAGCCAGCAGCCACTAGCTTCCCTCCCCATGCACCTCCTCTCCATCAACATCTCGCCGGTCAAGACCATCACGATGAACGGTCGCGAGTTCAGCACCGCCATCGACCGGCGTCCGGTCCCCGGACCCGTCGCCGTGACCGAGCTCGGCCTGGAGGGCGACGGCATCGGCAGCCCGAAGCACCACGGCGGTCCCGATCAGGCGGTGTACCTCTACGGTGCTGTCGACTACGAGTGGTGGGAGTCGCAGCTCGGTAGGGACCTACCGCCGGGCATGTTCGGTGACAACCTGACGATCGCAGGCCTCTCGTCGCTGGGCCTCGGTGCCGGCGACAGGCTGCGAATCGGCGAGCACGTAGAACTCGAAGTCACCGGACCCCGCATTCCGTGCGGGACGTTCGCCGCCAAGATGGGCGACCCCGAGTTTCCGGAGCGATTCCGGCATGCCAAACGACCCGGCGCCTACACCCGGGTGATTCAGACCGGCGTCGTTGCTCCCGGCGACGACGTCGTGCTGGAGCGAACCACCGGGCCCACCATCTCCCTCAGCGACCTGGTCGACCTCGCCTACGACACGAGTGCGCCGGTAGACGACGTGAAGCGAGCCCTTGCCGCCCCGATTCACGAGCGGGCCCGCTCCCACTACGAACGCCGCCTCGCGAAGCGAGCCGGCAGCTGACAGCTGTTGGCGATCAGCTTCTCTCATCTTGACCGCCGGTCGGTCCCTTCCTACGCTTCCGGTCCACAACCGCATACCGGCCCGAGACCGCCGGTGCCCTCCGGGGCCTAATCCCGCACCAGCGGGGCCTGCGTAGGTCGCTCCTCGAGAGCTCCTGTGTCACGTGCCGGGAGCTTTGTCTATGTGAGGAGTACGAATGCCACGACCGGAAAAGGTTGAGGCAGTCGCCACCATCAAGGAGCGGCTCGAAGGGTCGCGTGCGGTCTTCGTGACCGAATACGCCGGCCTGTCGGTCAAGCAGCAGCAGAAACTGCGCCGCGGCCTGCGCGGATCGAACGCCGAATACAAGGTCGTCAAGATGACCCTGGCACGGCGTGCCGCCGACGAGCTCGGCCTGCAATCTCTGGAAGAGCTGCTGATCGGCCCGACTGCGCTGGCCTTCGCCGACGGGGACCCCGTCGAGACGGCCAAGGTGCTGCGTGACTTCGCCGGCGAGAACCCGGCCTTGCTCGTCAAGGGTGCGTTGCTCGGCGGCCAGCTGCTTCCACCGGAGAAGGTGTCGGAACTGGCCGACATCGCACCCCGGGAGGTTCTGCTGTCCAGGATCGCCGGCGCCTTCCAGGCACCGATGGCCAACATGGCCGGCCTCATGACCGCGTTCTTCCGCAACTCGGCCACCGTCTTCCAGCAGCTTCTCGAGAAGAAGGAAGCTGCCGATGCCGGCGGGCCTGTGGAGGACGACTCGGCCGCTGCGGCCGACGAATCCGCGGCGGCCCCCGCTGCCGAAGCCGAGGAAGCCGCCGCGGCGGCCGACGACGCGCCGGACGCTGATGGCGCCGCAGAGGCGGACGCTGTCGAGGAAACCGGGGCCGATGAGGCGCCCGCGGCCGAGGTCGCAGACGTGGAACCCGGGGACGAGCCGTCCGCGCCAGAAGCGACGGCCGACGATGGTGACGATGCCGACGAGGCGCCCGCGGCCGAGGTCGCAGACGTGGAACCCGAGGACGAGCCGTCCGCACCAGAAGCGACGGCCGACGATGGTGACGATGCCGACGAGGCGTCAACAGAACTCAGTGCGGCGGCCGACGAGGCCGCTGCGGAGACCGAAGACGAACCGGCCGACGAGGCCGAGGAGGACAAGTAACCATGGCAAAGATGAGCACCGAGGACCTCCTCGGCGTGTTCGAGGAGATGAGCGTCCTCGAGCTGTCGGAGTTCCTCAAAGCGTTCGAGGATAAGTTCGAGGTCACTGCGGCCGCCCCGATAGCCGTGGCTGCTATCGCCGGTGACGGCGGTGCCGCTGCTGCGGCCGAAGAAGAGAAGGACGAGTTCGACGTCGTTCTCGCTGCCGTCGGCGACAAGAAGATCCAGGTGATCAAAGAGGTGCGCGGCCTCACGGGGTTGGGTCTCAAGGAGGCCAAGGAGCTCGTGGACAACGCGCCCAAGGCGGTTCTCGAGGCAGTCGACAAGGATGCCGCCGAGAAGGCCAAGGAGACGCTCGAGGCAGTCGGCGCCACGGTCGAACTGAAGTAGCAGCAAGCCGCACTCGGAAGCTATCAGTCGATAGCTGCCGCGTTGACAACGATGGGAGCCGCGGGTCTACCGTGGCTCCCGTCCGTTGTTGGAGGTCAGTTGATCGGTCCGGTTGTCGTTGTAGCGGTTGCGGTCGTGCTCGGCGCGATCAGTGGCGGGCTTGCCGGTGCCGTCGGTGGTCTCGCGATTGCCATCGGGATCCTGGCGGCGGTTGCCGCAGGGGCGGCGACCTGGGCGCGACAGATCGGTCGTGAGATGGATCCGGAGGAGGCCTGGATGATTGCACCGCGTCCTCCCGGCATGCGCACCCTGTGCGAGTACGTCTAC
>JBFIQU010000235.1:0-2762 GCA_041609395.1 Acidimicrobiia bacterium
CCGCCGCGAGCGCGAAGAGCGTTGATCAGGGTGACCACGATGCGAGCGCCGGTGGCGCCGAGCGGGTGACCGAGGGCGACGGCGCCACCGTGAGGGTTGACCTGTTCGTGCGACACGTCGAGCATCTGCGCCGACCACAGTGCCACCGCGGCGAACGCCTCGTTGATCTCCACGATGTCGAGATCTGCAGGCGCCATTGAGGCCCGTTTCAGGGCGATCCGCAGCGCCTCGGCGGGCCGTTCGTGCAGGGTCGCGTCGGGTCCGGCGGTCTGTCCGTAGGCGACGATGCTGGCCAGGACGGGCAGGCCGGCGGCATCGGCCGCCCCGGCATCGGCGACAACGACGGCGGCGGCGCCGTCCGATATCTGCGAGGCGTTCCCCGCGGTGATGGTGCCGTCGGCGGCGAACGCGGCTCGTAATCCGCCGAGGGATTCGGCGGTCGAGTCGGGCCGGATGCCACCGTCTCGGGTGACCGTCAGCGGATCGCCCCGGCGCTGCGGGACGTCGACGGGAACGATTTCCCCATCGAAGTGGCCGGATCCGGCCGCAGCGGCGGCGCGGCGGTGGCTTTCTGCCGCCCACGCGTCCTGCTCGGCGCGACCGATGCCGAGTGCCGTGTTCTTGCGGTCGGAGGATTCCCCCATCGTGCACTGATCGAACGCACAGAACAGCCCGTCGTGCTGCATGCTGTCGACGAGATGTCCGTCCCCGATCCGCTGCCCCCACCGCATGGCCGGTGCAACGTACGGGGCGTTGCTCATGGACTCCATTCCTCCGGCCACGACGAACTTCGCCTCACCGAGGCGGATGTGCCGGTCGGCTTCGGCGATGGCCGTCATTCCGCTCAGGCAGACCTTGTTGATGGTCGTCGCCGACACCGTCATGGGCACCCCCGCGAGGCGAGCCGCCTGGCGGGCCGTGATCTGGCCCTGTCCCGCCTGGAGAACATGGCCGAACAGGACTTCGTCGACCGCACCGGGATCGAGCGCCGACCGCTCCAGGGCTCCGGCGATGGCGACGCCGCCGAGGTCGACGGCCTGGAGGGACTGCAGATCTCCTCCGAACTTGCCGATCGGGGTGCGGGCGATCCCGGCAATGACGGACTTCATGCGACTCCTCGGTGTGGTCACGAGCATGGTACCGATGGTGACCGGCCGCCCGGAAGGGGCGTTCGTCGGGGACGGATAGCCCGGTGGTGAGTAGCTAGCGTGCCCTCATGTTCCCGTACAACCTCGACCATGTCGCCATCGCCGTCCCCGACCTCGACGACGCCATCCGTGTCCACGCCGCGCAGTACGGCCTGGAGCCGCTGTACCGCGAGGTGGTCGAAGAGCAGGGCGTCGAAGAGGCAATGATTCCGGTCGGCGGCTCCTACGTCCAGCTGCTGCAGCCGCTTCGTCCCGAGTCCCCGGTGGGTCGATTTCTCGAGCGGCGAGGACCCGGTCTGCACCACATCGCATACGCCGTGACGGATATCGAGGCCGCCCTCGTGCACCTCGCCGCGCAAGGAGTGCAGCTCATCGATTCCGTCCCCCGCCGCGGTGGGCGCGGCGCGCAGATCGCGTTCGTCCATCCGGCCGCTTTCTCCGGTACGCTGATCGAACTCGTCCAGCATCCGGAGTGACGATGGAGTTCCAGGTCCGCGGAGGTGCCGGCCCGGCCGAGACGGCCGCCGTCCTGGCCGCGATCATGCAGGTGATGGCGGAGCAGGCCGCCTCGATGGCTCAGCCGCCGCGCCGTCCCGAGCAGGGATCGTGGGTCGTTGCCGGGCGGCCGCGCCGTCCCGGAGTCTCGATTCGCTCCGAGTTGCACGCGGCGTTGCCCGGCTGGAGTGTGACCCCGGCGGACGCCGGCTAGCCGCCGACGACGGCGGGTTCGTGCCGGCTCAGCTCCGGGCTGGTGACCAGGGGAATCGAGAAACAGAACCGCGATCCGGTCGGAAAGCGGGGCTCGTACCACAGTTCCCCGTCCATGGCCCGTACCAGCTTGCGGGCAATCGGCAGTCCGAGGCCGATACCGGAATCCGTTCTGGCGTCGCCCTTCGATACCTGCTCGAAATGCTCGAAGATGCGATCCCGGTCTTCCGCAGGGACGCCGGGACCGTTGTCGCTGACGACGATCTGATACATGCCTCCGCTCTGCGCCCCTTCGATGAGGATCTGATCGCCGCCGTATTTGATGGCGTTTTCGACGAGGTTCCGGATTACCTGTTGCACGCGGGTGGGATCGGCGCGGACGATGACTCCGCCCGGGATGGCGACGTCGGCGTCGTTCGACAGAGCGGAGCGGGACAGCAGGGTGCGCACGGTGGCGTCGGCGACCTCGCGGAGGTCGACGTTGGTCCGCACCAGTGGGAGACGCCCCGCCTCCAGCCGCGGGATCACGAGCACGTCCTCGACGAGGTCTTTCAGGTGAACGGCTTCGTTGTACGTGATGGCGAGAAACTCGTCGATCTCGTCCGCGTCCAGCTCGCGCCACGAGTCCCGCAGCGTCTCGATGAAGCCGGCGATGGAGGTGAGCGGGGTGCGCAGCTCGTGACTGACCATTGAGACGAACTCGTTCTTCATCTGGCTGGCTCGCCGTTCGACCTCCAACGCCCGTTCCTGGCGCTCGGAGATGGCGCGCAGCACGCGTGAGGTGGCGATCAGGAGCACGGAGATGACGATCAGGAATGCGATGCCGGCGATACGGTCGAGGGTGGCGCCCTGGGCGGTATCGAGGACGTTGCCATCGCCGACGGGAGACAGGGTCACGATGAGTGC
>JBFIQU010000236.1:0-2748 GCA_041609395.1 Acidimicrobiia bacterium
TCAAGCCCGGGTTGCGACGGGCGACGGTTGCCGGTCGATGCAGGAATGGACCGCTTCCCGCCTCGACATCGAACCCGACCTTGCACGTCGACTCGTCCGCGCCGCCGGAGACGTCGCCGCATCGCCGCGTATCGCAATGGCCCTCGAGGCAGGCGAGATGACGTTCGACCGCGCGGCGGCCACCGCTCGCCTTGCCGCAGCCGGCGCCGACGACGGCACGCTCGCAGCGAGTGCCGGTTTCGACATCAGCGGGGTCCACCGCATGACGGCCCGGCGCCGGCGCATGACCCGCCACGAAGAGCGCCGACGCTTTCGCGAGCGCTACCTCACCATCCAGCCCAACCTCGACATGTCATCCTTCGATCTGTGGGGACGGCTTCCCGGCGACATGGGCGAAGCGGTCGCCGCAGCCATCGACAGGAGAGCCGACGAACTGCCGACTTCACAGGAGTCCGAAAGCCGTTCGACCCGGCTCGCCGACGCCCTGGTGTCCCTGGCGACGGAGGGCCCCGGTACGGGCACCGACACCTCTCCCTCGCCCACCGCCACGATCTTCGTCGACGCATCACTTGCGCTGGCCACCAATGGCGAAGCCGGCGCCGAGCTCGCCGGTGGGCCCCGAGTCGGGCCGGATCTCCTCGACAAGATCCTCTGTACGGGCCGGATCGGAGTCGTTCACACCGACGAGGGTCGTCCCCTCGCGGCGTCGTCATGGACGCGGGCGATCCCTCCCGCCGTCCGCCACGCCGTGCTGTGGCGGGACGGTGGCTGCACCGTCGACGGCTGCTCCAGCCGCTACCGCCTCCAGCCCCACCACGTCGTCCATCGCCGCCACGGAGGGAGCAACGATCCCGACAACCTCGTGTCATTGTGCTGGTTCCACCATCACGTCGTGATCCACGGCCTCGACTACCGGATCGATGCCGACAGCCCTCCGCAACGCCGCCGCTTTCTGCCACCGGAGCCGTCACCGGACCCGCCCGACTGACCTGCATTCAGTCTCGTAATGCAGCATTGAACCGGCCGCCTGGCAACAGCAGCCTGAACCGCATCGCGGCCACTGCGCGTATCCGCCCCGCTCAGGAAACAAACCTGACTAGTCAACGGACCCTTTTGCAATAGTCACGCTGAGCGGTCAGGATCAAGCTGCGTTTCGCCGATGGTGAGGGTATATGGGGGCGGTCGGCGCACACATGGTTTCATGGCGCAGCAGAGTGGCTCGGGTGGGCCTACTGCTGGCAGTTCCCGCCGCGGTGTGGCTCATGACCTCTCCCGCCGATGCGGCCCAGCCCGAAGCTCTCTTCGCCGATCCCGGCGTGCGTTCCATGCTCGGCGAGGCCGGCCCGGACCGGGGTCCACAACGAATCGACTTCCCGGCCCTGCGTCGCGCTCTCGCCTCTAGCGGCGAGATCGCCGTCGATCTCCCCGACGGGACATCGGTGACCGTGCGGCTGCGGCCGGTCGACTCCCCAGGGAACGGCATCGAGGCCTGGAGCGGAAACGTCGTCGGGCAGCCCGCCAGCACGGCAATGTTCGTCTCCGTGGACGGCGTGCTCGCCGCCACGATCGACGCCAACGATTCGTCGTTCCGAATCAACTACGCCGGAGGCGGCCTCCATGAGGTCGCAGTACTCGACGATCCCCCCGAACACGCTGATCCACTGCCTGCTCCGGCACCCGCGGCCGACGCGGGCGGTGGCGAAGGCGGACCGGCCGCCGGGCTCGACTCGCCCCCCGAGCCCGGCGGCTATTGGATCGACGTCATGATCGTGTACACGGCGGCGGCCAAGAGTGGTGAGGGCGGCACTGCGGCGATCGAATCCTTGGCCGCCCTCGCGATCTCCACCGCCAACGAGGCGTTCGAGAACAGCGACGTCCCCTCCCGATATCGCCTCGTGCATACCGCCGAGGTGGCGTACAACGAGAGCGGATCCGCCTCCACCGACCTCAACCGGCTCACCAGCACCAGCGACGGCCACATGGACGTCGTGCACAGTTGGCGCGACGCCCACGGCGCCGACCTCGTCACCCTCTTCGTCGACAGCATGAATGCGGGAGGGATCGCGTGGGTGCCGGGCAACGTCAGTCCGAACAACCGGGCGTATGGGTTCAGCGTCGTCGCTCGCACATCGGTCCCCTACGACACCTTTGCCCACGAGGCTGGACACAACTTCGGCGCCGCACACGACCACGACAACGCTGGAGCGTCCGGAGTGTTCGCCTACTCGTACGGGCACCGGGTGCCGGGAGAGTTCCGCACGATCATGTCGTACCCGTGCTCGGTTTCATGCCCACGGATCCGGTACTTCTCGAACCCCGACATTCTCTGGAACGGTATGCCGACCGGAGTGCCGGGCACCGGGCCCGACGCCGCAGACAATGCCCGCACCCTCGAGGAAACGGCATGGGCGGTTGCCGACTACAAAGACGAAGCATCGCCACCGGCAAACACCGCCCCCAGCGTCGACGCCGGGGCCAACGCCACCGTCACCGCCGGTCAACCCTTCACCCAAAACGGGTCGTTCACCGACCCCGACTCGACGTCGTGGTCGGCCACCGTCAACTACGGAGACGGCACCGGCACCCAGAACCTGCCGCTGTCGGGCACCAGCTTCACCCTCAGCCACACCTACCCCAGCCCGGGAACCTTCACCGTCACCGTCTGCGTCACCGACAACCAGGCCGAAACCGGCTGCGACACCCTCACCATCACCATCACCCCACCCCCCAACGACCCACCCGCCGTCA
>JBFIQU010000237.1:0-2748 GCA_041609395.1 Acidimicrobiia bacterium
CCAGTTCCCTTGCCGCCGCGTCTGCCCTGACCGACCTCGCCGACCGCGCTATTGCTCCTCGACTCCCGGCAAGGAAGGCGGGATCGGCCGCGGAAATGTTCGAATGGCGGGCGCCGCTCGGGCACGAGGACTCCCATCACCGCCGCCTCACGGGTCTCCCGGCCGGGCGTGACCGGGGCGGGCCGCGGCCGGGGGTCGAGACGTGGTGCGCTAGCCGCCCGGGGTGTAGGTGACGATGGTGGGCGCCAGCGACATGACGTCCGTGCGCCCGTCACCGGTGAAGTCGCCGATTTCCCAGCCGGTGGTGCGGTTCTCCGGTTCGACCTCGAACCAGCGTGACGTGGAAAAGGCGGTGCCGGTCGAACGCGAGATGTACCAGCGTCCGGTCCCCGGGTGATAGTTGGAGATGTCGTCACGGCCGTCGCCGTTGAAGTCATGGACCTCCTGCATCTCCCACCCGACCGACGAGTAGAAGTCGGCCCAGACGGTCGTATCGAAGGACGATCCGCGCGACACTCCGATCCACCAGTTGCCGTCGGACTCCCGGAATGCCGCGACGTCGTCGGCGCCGTTGCCGTCGAAGTCGCCGATCAGATGCTTGGCCCAGTCGGTGCCACTGTCGAACGTCGTCCACAACCGGGTGCTGAATCGTGAACCGGTGGAAAGACTGACATACCAGCGCGCCGTACGCCGGTGGAAGTTGGCGATGTCGTCGCGGCCGTCGCCGTTGAAGTCGCCGGGCAGCTGGACCGACCAGCCGTCGTTTGTGTAGAAGTCGGCCCACCGCGTCGTCGAGAACGACGACCCCGTCGAGCGCGAGACGTACCACCGACCCGACTGTTCGTGGTAGTTGGCGATGTCGTCGCGGCCGTCGCCGTTGAAGTCACCGACTTCGTGCGTGACCCAACCGGATGTTGAAGTGAAGTCGGCCCACACTTCAGGCGCGGCGAACTCGGTGCCTACCGATCGGTGGACGTACCAACGACCGGTGACGGGTTCGTACGACGCGAGATCGTCGCGACCGTCGCCGTTGAAGTCTCCGACACGGACTTCCGTGAGGTCTCCGGTTTCATAGTGGACCCATCCCCACAGTCCGGTCGTGAACGCCCCGTCGCCGGCGATGCTCACGAGCCAGGTGCGGTTCTCCTCCCGGAACGTTGCGACGTCGGTGCGGCCGTCGCCGTTGAAATCGCCGTCGAGGGTCGCGTCGAGCTCTATCTCGCCGGCGGAACCGTCGGCGAAGCCCGTCGTCTCGAATGTCCGCCCGCCCGATTCGAGGACCTCGTAGCCCTCGACCTCGATGGGGCGCGGGTTCTGTTCGGCCCACACGAGGCTGTCGTATGGGTTGATCACTCCGAGCTCGGGGCTGTGCAGCTCGAAATGCAGGTGGGGAGCGGTGCCCTCGGCGTTGCCGGAATCCCCGACGTACCCGATCACCTGTCCTTCGACCACATGGACCCCGGGCCCGATACCGGGAGCGAACCCCCATCCCTGGCCGTCGTCGGTGTAATTGCCATTCTCGTCGATGGTGTCGTTGTTGAGGTGGATGTACCAGCTCGCCCATCCATCGTCGTGATAGAGCGCCAGGGCACAGCACCTTCCACCCAACTCGTTGTGCATCCACCCGATGAACCCGGAGGCAACCGCAACCACGGGAACACCCTTGACACCGTACGTCATGATGTCGGTACCCTGGTGCGATCGGCTGCAGTTGTAGCCACGGCAGGCACCGAAGGTGTCGCTGTAGTAGTTGTTGCCCTGGACCGGGAACGTCATTTCGTAGATGCCTTCGGGAGGCACCTCCTGGGCCAGCGCAGGTGGGGCCGTCACCAAGACTGTGGCCATCATGAGTCCGGCGATGACGGCTGCCGCCAGACCCCGATGTACTCCGCCGCTCTCCATGGTGTTCCCATCGGCGAAACCGGGCGTCGATCTTTAACGAAAGTCCCTAGCCGGAGCCGACCTCGATCTCCAGGCCCTCGGTTCCGCCCACGAGATCGAAGGGAGGTTCGGTTGCTCTCGCCTCCGCCAGCAGCTCATCGAGGCGTTCGTCGCTGTGGGCCGGGTCGTGATGGAAGGTGACGACGGTGCGGGCCCCGGTGAGCGCCCCGTAGGCGAGCAACTGGTTGTACGACGTGTGACCCCACCCCTGGCGCTCTTCGTATTCGTCGTCGTCGTACTGGGCGTCGTGGATCAGCACGTCGGCGCCACGCGCCAGCGAGTATCCGGAGGTCCAGGAGGGATCAGGCGGGAAATTCTCCTCCCCGAGGGCCGGTTCGTGATCCGGGATGTAGGTCAGCGTGCCGCCGTCGCCCTCGAGACGGTATCCGAGCGTTGGCCCGGGGTGGGTGATGAGATCCGCCCGCACCTCCACATCACCGATGGTGAAGCTGCTCGGCGTGTTGACATCGTGGAGTTCAACCGCCTGCAATTCCCGGATTCGAACCGGAAACAGCGGAGGCGACAGGTACCGGCCGAGCCGTTCCCGAAGGCTGTAGGACGTGGAGACGGGGCCCCAGATGTGAACCTCCACGTCCGGATCGAACACGGGGCGGAAGAACCCCAGACCCTGGATGTGGTCCATGTGGAGATGAGTCAACAGCACGTCGACCCGGGAGGGTCGTTCGATGTGAACACCGATCCGGCGCACACCGGACCCGGCGTCGAGCACGAGGTGCTGACCGTTGTCCATCGTGACGAGAGACGCCGACGTGTCTCCTCCGTACTTGACGGTCTCGGGACCGGCAC
>JBFIQU010000238.1:0-2745 GCA_041609395.1 Acidimicrobiia bacterium
ACGGAGGGAACCGGTGCAGTAGACGCCGCCCGCAGCTGATCCGACAGGCCCAGGACCTCGCTACGCATCGTCACCGCCCGCGATCGTGCGGACGCGGGCGACGAGCGCATCGACGTCGTCCGGCCGTTCGGCTTCCGCGTTGAGCCGCAGCAGCGGTTCGGTGTTCGAAGGACGGAGATTGAACCAGCGATCGGGCCATGCCACGGTCAGGCCGTCGGTCCAGTCGATCGCGGCTCCGGAGCAGCTCGCGGCGACCGCCTGCATTGCCCGCGGCTGGTCGTCGACCCGCAGGTTGATCTCGCCCGACGCGTGATACGGCTCGTACTCCGTCCGCAACTCGGACAGAGGACGTCCGCTCTCGGACAGAACCTGCATGAGAACGAGCATGGCGAGCATGCCCGAATCGGCCCGGTAGTTGGAACGGAAGTAGTAGTGGCCGGAGTGCTCTCCACCGAAGACGGCTCCCGTCTCCGCCATGACCTGCTTGATATACGAGTGGCCGACCCGGGTCCGAACCGGGACGCCACCCCGCTGCCTCACCATTTCGGGGACGGCGCGACTGCAGATGAGGTTGTGAACGATGGTCGCCCCGGGCTCACGCTCGAGGAACCATCCGGCGACGATGGCGGTGGTCGTGCTGCCGGACAGAGGCTCGAGGCGATCGTCGACGAAGAACGCCCGGTCGGCATCGCCGTCGAAGGCGACCCCGAGGTCGGCGCCGGTCTCGTTCATTCGTTTCAGCAGGTCGGTCAGATTCTCGGGCCGCAACGGGTCGGCAGGATGGTTCGGAAAGGTTCCGTCCGGCTCGAGATAGAGGCCGTCGAGTTCGGCGGGAATCGCCTCGAAGATCTCCGGTATCGCAATCCCCGCCATACCGTTGCCGCCGTCGACCACGACCCGCAGCGGCGCAATGGCCGCCGGATCCACGATCCCGAGGAGGTGGGCCACGAACCCGCGGCGATGGTCGGCCGGTTCGATCCTGCCCGGCGTTGCCGCCGGCTCGATGCCGGTCTCGGCTGCGGCGCGGATCTCCTCGAGGCCCGACTCGGCGCCGACCGGCGCTGCACCGGCCAGGCACATCTTGATGCCGTTGTACTCCGGCGGGTTGTGTGAAGCGGTGATGACGGCGCCGGGCATGGATTGCGACCCGGCGACGTAGTAGAGCATGTCCGTGGTGATCTCACCGAGGTCCACCACATCGGCACCCGTCGCAGCGGCGCCTTCCATGAAAGCAGCGCTCAGCGCCGGTGACGACGGCCGGCAGTCGCGCCCCACGGCTATCTGCCCGGCCCCGGCGAACGACGCAAAGGCGGCGCCGATCCTCCACGCCATCGCCGGTTCGAGCTCGCCGGGACTGCGACCACGTACGTCGTACGCCTTGAAGATGGGGCGGAGATCCACGTTCCCTCCGAACGGTCGGGAGCGCATTCTACGGACGCTCCTAGACTCACCCGTTCGATGAGTGGTCGAGACGCCCGGGTGTCGGTGATCCTGCCGGCATTCCGGCTGGGATCCCGGATCTACAGCAATGTGCTGCGGGTTGCCCGCGCCCTCGAGTCGATCGACCAGTTCCAGATCGTCGTCGTGGACGACGGCTCCCCGGACGACACCGGCGCCGAGGCGCACCGGGCCGCCGCTGCGCTCGGTGACGTGGTCTCGGTCGTCTCCTATCAGCCGAATCGTGGCAAGGGAGCCGCGCTGCAGGAGGGATTTGCGGCGTCGACCGGAGCCGTCGTGGTCTTTCTCGACGCCGACCTCGACCTTCCTCCGGAACAGGTCCTGGACGTGGTCGCGGCACTGGAAGGACAGACGGCGGACGTGGTCGTCGGCGCCAAACGCAGCTCGATGAGCCGGGAGAGCTACCCGCTCCTGCGACGCATCCTCAGCGTCGTGTTCTCCACAACGATCAAGATCCTGTTCCGCCTCCCGATCGCGGAGACGCAGACGGGCTTGAAGGTGTTTCGACGCCGGGTGCTGGATGCCGTGTTCGAGGACGTCGAGACCGCTCGGTACGCGTTCGATCTCGAACTCCTGGTCCGGGCCCATCGCGGCGGGTTCACGATCACGGAAGTCCCGGTCGAGCTCGCCGTCGGTGCCGCCGGGGTGCCGGTGACCCTGAAGACGCTGTGGGAGATGGGACGGGACACATTGCGGTTGTGGTGGAAGGTCGTGCGGGGGAAGCTATGAGCTACGAGCTGCCCGCTCTCAGCCGTTCGCTCTGTGTTCGCGATCCCGACTGATTGCGTCCCGGAACACCAGATCCCGGTACGAGGCGAACTTCGGTACGAGGATCACGAGAGCCGCCACCACGCCGGCGACGTTGAATCCCAGCGGCCCGAGCGGTCCGAGCCACCATTCGGCCGCCTGGACGATGCCGACGGTGACGATCCAGGCGATCCCGTTCACGAAGTAGAAGTTCACAGTCTCCCCGACCGACATCGGGTGATGGCGAATCTGGAATGTCCACGCCCGGTTGAGCACATACGAGACCGCGGTGGCGACCGCAAACCCGACCGTCACCGCCCAGAACGTGGACCAGTCGAAGCCGAACCGGACGATGTTGCGCAGGGTGAAGTCGACCGCCGTGTTGACCACCCCGATGATGCCGACCCGCACCAGCTGGCCGAACGCCTCACGCGTTGTGAGCGACTTGAGGTAGTCCTTCACGATGCTGCGCGCCGCCGGCGCAGCCCGTGGACGACGAGGCCGCCGAGCGCACCGAACGTCAGCACCAGACCGAGCCAC
>JBFIQU010000239.1:0-2737 GCA_041609395.1 Acidimicrobiia bacterium
CCGACGAGGCGTAGGCGTAACCGGCGCGGGTTGGACCGCGCCGGACACGTCGTAGCATGCCGGTGATGCGACGACGTTTGAGACCTCATGTCTGACTACCGGGCGCCCCTCGCCGACATGCTCTTCACCCTTCGGCACACGGCCGCGCTCGACCACCTGACGTCGCTGCCTGCCTACGAGCACGTCGATGCCGACGTGGTGGAATCCGCCCTGGACGAGGCCGCCCGGTTCATGGCCGAAGTGGTCGCACCCACAAACCGGATCGGCGACGAGCAGGGAGCGGTCCGTCACGACGACGGGTCGGTCACGCTGCCCGACGCACTGCGCAAGGCGTACCAGGAGTACTGCGCTGCCGGATGGTCGGCCGTGACCGGTCCGATCGAGTTCGGGGGCCACGGGTTTCCGGCGGCCGTCGGACTCGCCGTTCAGGAGATGTTGACCAGCTCCAACATGGCGCTGTCTCTCTGCCCGATGCTGACCGCGAGCGCCATCGTGGCCTTGCGCGAACACGGTACGCCCGACCAGCAAGCCACATACCTTCCCCGGCTCATCTCGGGAGAGTGGACCGGAACGATGGTCCTCACCGAGCCGGAGGCCGGATCCGACGTGGGAGCGCTGCGCACGAAGGCGATCCCCGCCGACGACGGAACGTGGTCGATCAGCGGCACGAAGATCTTCATCACATGGGGAGAACACGACGTCGCCGACAACATCATCCATCTCGTGCTCGCTCGCGTCCCCGATGCTCCGCCCGGAACCCGGGGAATCAGCCTCTTCATCGTTCCCAAGTTCCTCCCCGATGCCGGCGGCGAGCCGGGACGGCGCAACGCCGTCCACTGCGTGTCGATCGAGCACAAGCTGGGCATCCACGCCAGCCCTACGTGCGTCCTTGCGTTCGACGGCGCGACAGGATTCCTCGTCGGTGAGATCAACGGTGGCATGCGGCTGATGTTCACGATGATGAACGACGCCCGCCTCAACGTCGGACTCGAGGGCCTCGCCGTCGCCGAGCGGGCCTACCAGCAGGCGCTGGCTCATGCGACCGATCGACGCCAGGGACGGGCGGTGGGGGCACCGCGCACCGACTCGTCCCCCATCATCGAGCATCCCGATGTTCGGCGGATGCTCATGACGATGAAGGCGTATACCGAGGCCATGCGGGCTCTGATGTACGACAACGCAGCGGCCATCGATCGCAGCCACGCCGAGCCCGACGGCCCCGATCGGGAGCGGTTCGCCGCTCGCGCCGCCTTGCTGACTCCACTGTCGAAGGCGTGGGGCACCGACCTCGGCGTAGAGATGACCTCGCTCGGTATCCAGATCCACGGGGGCATGGGGTACGTGGAGGAAACGGGAGCGGCCCAGTTCTGGCGCGACGCTCGTATCGCGCCCATCTACGAGGGAACCAACGGCATCCAGGCCATCGATCTCGTGATGCGGAAACTGCCCATGGACGACGGCGCCGTCGTTCTCGGCTATCTGGGTGACATCGACGAAACGGCGAACGCTGCTCGCAACCATTCCGACCTCGCAATCTCCGGCACGCAACTGGCGGCAGCCGTGGCAACTGCGCGTCGCGCAACAGAAACGATGCTGCAGCGCGAGGATGTCAACGACCGTCTCGCCGGAGCTTCGCCGTACCTCCGCCTGCTCGGCACCGTGGCCGGGGCCGGATATCTCGTGAGCCAGGCGCTGGTTGCCGCCGGCGACGACTTCGGTCGGAACAAGGTGGCGACGGCCGTCTTCTACTGCTCGCAGCTCCTACCACAGGTACACGGGCTGCTCCCGGCCGTCGAGGCGGGTGCGTCGGAGCTGTACGCCGCGCAGCTCGGGCCCTGACTCAGCCGGCCGGCTCGACGAACCGGGCTATCCCCTCGACGATGTCTGCTGCGTGGGTCATCACCGCCTCGTGACGGGCGCCGGGAATCTCGACGATCTCCGGGGCCTTGAGCAACGCATACAGCTCGTACTGGGCTGAAGGCGGGATCAGCTGGTCCTCGGTCGGGATGATCACCAGGGAGGGGATGTCGAGCCGCCCTACCCAGTCGCGGGAGTCGAAGCGCAGCACCGCCTTGCCTCCTTCGAAGTACAGCGTGGCGTCGCGGTCGAGCAGCGCCTCCCACAGCCACCGGGCATGCCGGGGTTCGGTCACCCCGGTGCGCAGCAAATAGTGATACGACAGGTGGGCACCCTCGGCGGGGCTGATGCGGCCCAGAGTCCGGGCGATGTAGAAGCCGGCCGCGACGAGCCACCTCCGGCGCGGGATCGGGTACGCCCCCGTCGCCGCCAGCACGATGCGGTCGACGAGATACGGGTGTCGCAGAGCAAGCGACTGGGCGATCATCCCTCCCATCGAGTACCCGACGATGGTGGACGGGCCGGCGCCGACGACGTTGAGCACGGCAGCAACCTCGTCGGTGGCGTCCTCGATGGAGTACCGCCCGCGAATCCGGTCGGACTTGCCGTGGTTGCGATGATCGACGGCGATGACCCGAAAACGCTCCGCCAACGGTTCGATGACCCGCTGCCAGGTTCCGACCGAGTCGTAGACCCAGCCGTGGATCAGCACGACGGTTGGAGCGTCGACGGGCCCTGCCTCACGGACGAAGAACTCGTTACGGCCGACGGTCACCGTCCGGCCCGGCACGTCGATCGGGCGCTCCTGGGTGCCGTGGAATCGGGGACCGGTTTCCGGACCGGCTACCCGCCAGGCCAGCCATCCGGCGGCGGCGAGCCC
>JBFIQU010000240.1:0-2729 GCA_041609395.1 Acidimicrobiia bacterium
CGGGTCCGCGGCGGCCTCCACCGAAGCGATCCGAGTATTCGGCGACGGCGGCATCGCCGCCGATGCGGACGCCCTCGACGATGGCGGCGGCCGCGGCCCGGACCTCGGCGGAGGGAACTGCCGAGCGGCGTAGCAGTCCGGCGCGGTCACGCTCGGTCAATGCGGACAGGTCGATCCTGCGCATGGTCATGGAATGAGCTGTTCGATCGGCAGCACGAGGATGCCCGTGGCGCCTGCTATTTCGAGCCGGGGGAGGACGTCCCACACGTCGGCGGCATCGACCACCGAGTGGACGGCGACCATGCCCTCGTGAGCCAGAGGCACGACCGTCGGCGAGTCCAGTCCGGGGATGATCTCCTCGATCTCCGCGACGGCGGCCGCCGGTGCGTTCATCAACACGTAGCGCTTGCGGCGGGCGGCGACCACGGCCTTCAGCATCGTGGTGACCTGTTCGACGTCACGGGCCCGGCCGTTCTCGGCCTCGATGCCGGCGACGAGGACGGCCTGCGATTCGAGCAGCGTGACGACGGGGCGGAGTCCGTTGATGAGCATCGTGCTGCCCGACGAGACCAGGTCCACGATGGCATCGGCGAGACCGAGACGGGGCGCCACCTCGACCGAACCGCGCAGGGGCACGATCGTGACCTCGAGGCCCTTACCGGCGAAGAAGGCCGAGGTGACGTTGGGGTGGGCGGTGGCAACCCGCCGGCCGGCGAAGTCGTCGATGGTCTGCGCCGGATCGTCCTCGGCGACGGCGGCCACGAGCCGGCAGCGCCCGAAGCCGAGTTCGGTTGTGATGCTGAGGCCGAGATCGGCTTCTGCGAGCAGGTCGATGCCGGTGATGCCCATCTCGGCGACGCCGTCGGCGACCATCTCGGGGATGTCTTCGGTGCGGACGAAGAGCAGGTCGAGGTCGACGTTGCGCACGGGAATGGTGAGGGCGCGCTCGGTTCGTTCGAACATGAGCCCTGCATTGCGCAGCAGGTCGAGCGTTGGTTGTTGCAGGCGGCCCTTGTTGGGCACCGCCAGCCGGAGCCGTCGTTCGGTCATTCCTGGTCCTCCGGTATGAGGTCGAGACGTTCCAGCATGAGTCGGTATCCACCCCGCCCGTGCTGAAGCCATTCGTTGATTCTCGTCACCGTTGCGGTGGAGGCTCCGGCCCGGGCTGCGATCTCCCGGTAGGAGAGGCCCTGGGCCAGGAGGCGCACGACGGCCCAGCGGTGGCTCAGGTCGGTGAGCTCGCGGCGGGTGCACAGGTCCCTGAAGAACGCTTCCGCCTCTGCCCGGTCTTCGAGTGCAAGAATGGCGCCGAACAAAGCATCCGTCTCGTCGTTCTTCCAGTCGTCGCTGGCGGGTACTGTCATAGTGTTGCCCTGTTGTAGCGTTTTAGCCTGTTAATACAGTGTAACGCACGATAGGGTGACGGCGTACCGTTGTCAAGACCTACGCGGAGTAGTTGTGAAGATCATTCCGGCCGTTGACATCCTGGACGGCAAAGTCGTCCGATTGCTGCAAGGTGACTACGACACGGCAACCGAGTACAGCGGTGACCCGGCGGCCGCAGTCCGCATCTGGGCGGAAACCGGGGCGAAGCTGGTCCACGTCGTCGATCTCGACGGCGCCCGTCGCGGCACGCCCGACATCGAACTCTGGGAGTCGATCACGGGTGCCGGGTGCTTCATCCAGGCCGGTGGTGGCATCCGTAGTGCCGTCGACGCCGCAGCGGTCATCGACGCCGGTGCATCCCGGGTCGTGCTCGGGACCACCGCGGTATGGGATCCGAAGGGCGTCCGGGAGATCGTCGGTGCGGTCGGTCCCGAGCATGTGGTCGCCGCGGTCGATGTTCGCGACGGCAATGCGGCCGGCGAAGGATGGGAAGACAAGGGCCGCAAGTTCGAGGAGGTCGTCACCGATCTGGTCTCCGCCGGCGTCGAGCGAGCGCTGGTGACATCGATATCTCGCGACGGCATGATGACGGGACCGGACATCGAACTGCTCGGCCGCTTCGTCACCCTCGCCCCCGGCATCGACCTCATCGCGTCGGGAGGAGTGGGCACGCTCCACGACCTCCGCAAGCTGGCGGCGAGCGGCCTCCAAGCCGTCATCGTCGGGCGGGCCTTCTACGAGGGGCGCTTCACCTATGCGGAGGCACTCACCGCGATACGGTGACCGGTCGCAACCACCCGGTCGGCCGCAGGACACGCGAGAAGCGGGGTCCGGCGCGAGGACCCCGCTTTCTCCAGCCCCTACCCAAATCCATCGGATTGGCGGCTGCGACGGCGGCCGAGAAAAGGGGAAACGGCCGTCCGTCTACTGATCCATTCAGTCACGAGGAAAGGCTGCGTGCAATAGGCCGGGCGACCCATTGTGAGCTATCAGGGCTTCGGATGTAGCCGGTAACCGGTAGCTCGTCGCGGCCCTGCGATGCTGGAGAGGGTCGCGTTGGAGTGCTAGCCGGGTGCCGGCCCCACGCCACCGTGAGACTCGGATTCGCCGTCGCCTGCCGTGGCTTGCGGCGCAAGGCTGCACGCTATCGCCGGGTTGCCGGCAGCGAGTTACGCCTCCGGGAGCCAGACGGCGACCGGATCTTGCTCGGATGCCACCACGCCGCCGGAAACTTCGGCGGTGATGGCGTAGCCGAGCACACCATCGTCGACTCTGAACGGGACGACGCCGGGGTCGGCACCGAGCAGGCCGGCGGAGATGATCGCTTCGGGATAGATGGCCCA
>JBFIQU010000241.1:0-2721 GCA_041609395.1 Acidimicrobiia bacterium
CGCGCGCTGCTGCGAGGATGACCCCACCGCGCGCCGCACTCCATGCCACGGGTCCGCACGCGCACCTCCGGGGCCCACATATCATTCGCGCCTGCCGCGCCACCGCCCCGCTCAGGTTCGGCACGTCCGAGCGGGCGTTTCCGCTCGATGATCAGCCTTCGAGGAAGCTACGAACGACAGCGACAACACCCTCGGCATCCATCATCGTCTCTGCGTGTCCGGTCCACGGCCCCTCGAAGACGACGGCGTCACTGGTCGCGAGCGCATCGCGAAGTTGGTCGGCGAACACTTCGCCCTGACCGAAGTAGGCGAACCGTGGAACGCTCGTGGGGTTCAGGCCGAAGCCCGGCACCTCGGTGGACCAGCGTCGACTTGCCCGTATTGCAGCTGCGTTCGCTTTCGGGTCGTTGGTCTTCTCGAACCGTTCTTTGACTTCGGCAGGGAGCGGAATGGCATACGACGCCCAATACCCGTCCCAGTCGCCATCGGCCAGGCATTCCACGCCCCGGTCCATCGCCTCGTTGACCGTGGTCGGCGCTCCGGGTACTCGGAGAGGTGTCCCTCCCATGATCGCTGACGAGCAGCGGTCTGGGACGAGTTCGGCACAGAGACCGGCGATCTGGCCACCACGCGAGAACCCCCAGATGTGGGCGCGGTCGACCTGTTCGGCATCCAGCACCGAGACGACGTGGCCGACGACTGCGTCGGTGGTGTAGGCCGATTCGTCGTGCGGCTGTGCGCTTCTGCCGTGCCCGATCGGATCGACGTTCAGTACGCGGTAGTCCGCGAGGAGCTCGTGGTATCCCCTGCTGGACCACCCGGTCTGGTCACTCTGGAACCCGGGCAGCAGGACGATGACCTGGCCATCGGCTGCACCCGTGACGGTATACGCAATCGATCCATGTGCTGAGTTGGCTGTCTGACGTTCCATGTCCGAGTGCCTCCCGGCGATCGTGTCGCTCGCACCAGGAACACGGCGTCCCCAACGCCACCGAACCCTAACCCACCTCGTCCACAGCCCCCGACGGTTCTGCCTGCCCGCTGCCGCGGCGATGCTCAAACCCCGAGGGACCACGCCAGAACGGCACTTCTTGCTCGCTGTCACCTGCTCGGGAATGGCGGCCCGCTCGACGCGGTCAAGAGGGCCAGATCACCGCTCGAGATCTACAGAGGCGAGGCAGCTACCACGGGTCCATCGTCCGGAGCACCGGGCGTCGGGTCGAGGCAAGCAGTTCGAGGAGCTCGACACCGAGCTGCGGGCCGTCGAACTCGGCGAGGCTGGCAGCGATGGAGCAAGCCCGGTCGCGATACCGCTCCTCGTGCAGCACCGTCCGCACGGCCTGTCCGAGCTTGTCCGGCTTGGGGCGCTTCGTGTCCAGGTTGATGCCCGCGCCGGACCATGCGATCCGCGCCGTCGTCTCCATCTTGTCCTCGGATTTGCCGGCGGCGACGAGCGGTACACCCGCCGCCAATGCGAAGTGGATGCCGCCGTAGCCACCGTTGGTGACCATGACGTCGACGTGTGGCATCAGCGCGCCGAAGGGGACGAAAGGCTCGACGACGGCGTTCGCTGGGGTGACACCGAACTCGTCGGCCGGGGTCCCGCCGGTCGCCACGATGACGAGGACGTCGTCGTCCGCGAGTGCCGCGAGCGTGGGCCGGATGAGGTCGTTGGGGTCGGTGGCGATCGTCCCCTGCGTGACGAGGACGACGGGTCGCCCCTCGTCCAGTCGCGGCCACCACTCCGGGGGCTCCCAATCCGGGGGGTCGGGCGGCAGCAGCGAGCCGATGAAGTGGAGCTGGGGCGGCAGGTCAGAGCGCGGATACTCGAACTCGGGCACCGTCGGTTGAAGGATGAGTTGGGAGACCTCCGCTCCGATCGCCATGAACGACGCGGACACGGCCCGGAGCCCGAGACGCTCCCTCGTCTCGTGGAGGTGTCGATTGACGTCCCGCAAGAGCAGCTCGAAGACGAGCCAGTTAGCCGTGCGGTTACGCAGCCGTCCGAGCGTCGTCGAGCTCGGGCCGAACATGCTGTCCGGAAAGGTGTCGACGCTCGGCAACAGCAGGTGCACCGCATTCAACAACGCCAACTGGATGCCACGATCCTCCGCGAGGAACTGGCCCGAGAAGCCCATCAGGTCCGACACGACCACATCGGGCAGATCCGCGTCGACGACCTCCTGCAGGTCCGTGTACTCCTCGACCGCCTGGTCGATCGTCAGGCGCTTCGCGTCGAACTTGAACTGGGCGACACCCGACTTGTTCGGGCGCTCCGGGAAGGCCTCGTCGATGTGCTCGAAATCGAGCTCCGGCGCGTGCTCGAAACCGACGAAGCGAGCCCCAGACCGCTCAACGCGGGCGCGATACCGCGAACTCGTCGCGACCGTGACGTCATGTCCGCGACGTACGACCTCGTCGACGAGCACCATCGCCGGCCCCATGTGTCCCGCAGCGGAGACCGGCGTGAAAAGGAAGTGAACCATCGCCCATCGATCACGATAACCGTCGCTCGTACACCGGCCGAGAGCCCTCGGCACATGCCAGAGGGCCGGCGGGCGCGGGACGGCCGACCTCGTCGAACTGCCACCGGATGGCACGCATGTCGCGCAGGCCGGCTGGCCGAACAACCGCTCGCGTACGGCACATCAATCGGAGCGTTCTTGGCGTCGAGGCGCTCGGTATTGCGCTGGTGGGTTGCGAATGTGGCCCCGCCGCGAC
>JBFIQU010000242.1:0-2601 GCA_041609395.1 Acidimicrobiia bacterium
GGCGCGATACAGACGTTCGTTGAAGACGAGGTCGGCGACCCACTTCGACAATCGCTCTTCGGAGACGATGCCCGCCGCTCGCACGTCCTGGTCCGGATGGACCCGCCCCAGAAAAGCCGCCCGGCCGTAGCCGGCGCCGATCTCGACCCCGATCATGTCGAGTGGCCGCATCGTCGTCTGCCATGTCCGTTCCGATGCGCCCGTGATGGATCCGATGAGCGCATCCCCGCGGGCGATGGCCGACTCGGTCTCGGCCGCGACCGTATCGGCGTTGGCGGCCGAGTAGTCGTAGAGCATCCGGAGCAGCGTAGCCGCACGGTCCCGGTTGGCGAGCGGCACGACGCGGGCGCTGGCCGGCGGGGGGACACCTCAGGAGCCCTACCCTCACCTCCATGCCCGGTCTTCGCTCCCCCGAGATCCGCTCCGGTCTGCGTTTGCTTTGGCGGACCTTCGGGTCGTACAAACGGGACGCCGCCGTCAGCATCGGGTTCGCGTTGCTGTGGATGGCGATGGTGGTCTCCGTGCCCTACTTGATCCGTGTCGTCATCGACCGGGCGATTTCCGCCGACCGGCCCGACCTCCTGGCACCGCTCACCGCGCTGGTCGTGGTGGCGGGAGTGCTCATGGCCGCCGGGGTCAGCGGTCGGCGCTATTTCGGATTCCGGTTCTCGTACCGGGCCGAGGCCGACCTCCGGCGGCGCATGTTCGAGCACATCCAGCGTCTGCAGTTCTCATTCCACGACGAGACGCCGACCGGCCAGCTGATGGCCCGGGCCTCGTCGGACCTCTCCCAGGTGCGACTGGTTTTCGCCATGCTCCCGATCACGCTCGCCAACATCGGGATGTTTCTCGCGGTCATCGTGATCCTCGTTGCCATCGATCCGGTCTTGGGGCTGGCCGCTTCGGTGACGGTGCCGGCGCTCCTCGTAACGGTCAATCGGTTCTCGGCCAAGGTCATAGGCATTTCGTTCGACATCCAGCAGCGCCTTGCCGACCTCTCCCAGGACGTCGAGGAGGCGATCGGGGGTATCCAGGTCGTGAAGTCGTACGGCCAGGAAGAGCAGGAAAACGCCAAGCTGGGCCGTGTCGCCGAGAGGATCTACGACCGCAGTGTGCTGCTGGCCCGGCTGCGTTCGACGTTCGCTCCACTGTTCGAGCTGATCCCGTCGGCGGCGACCGTGATGGTCTTGTGGCTGGGCGGTATCCGCGTGATCGACGGTGCCATCTCCCTGGGTGAGTTCGTTGCCTTCACCCAATACCTGGCCGTATTGATCTTCCCGCTGCGGATCACCGGGTGGTTCTTCGCGAATCTGCCGAGAGCAGCTGCAGCGGCGACCCGGGTCCAGGCTCTGCTGCGTACAGCACCGCAGGTGGTCGATCCCGCCAAGCCGAGGCGGCTCGCTCCCGGTCCGGGCGAAGTCGTCTTCCACGATGTCGACTTCTCGTATCCGGAGGGTCCACCGGTCTTGCAGGGGGTGGATCTCACCATTCGTGGCGGGACGTCGGTTGCGCTCGTTGGTGCGACCGGATCGGGCAAGACCACTCTGGCCCACCTGATCCCTCGCTACTACGACGTCACCGCAGGCAGGGTCACCCTCGACGGCATCGCCATCGATTCGGTACGTCTCGACGAGCTGCGACGGGAAGTGGCCGTGGTGTTCCAGGAGACATTTCTGTTTTCGGCCTCCATCCGGGACAACATTGCATTCGGTGCCGAGGAGGCCAGCGACGAGCAGATCCGGCTGGCGGCCCGCCTCGCCCAGGCGCATCGTTTCATCATCGACCTTCCCGACGGATACGACACGGTGGTGGGTGAACGCGGCTACTCGCTGTCCGGAGGACAGCGGCAGCGCGTCGCTCTGGCGCGAGCGGTCGTCCGCGATCCCCGTGTCCTCATCCTCGACGATGCGACCTCGTCGGTCGACGCCATCGTTGAGGCCGAGATTCAGGCCGCACTCGAGCAGGTGATGCAGGGCCGGACGACGGTGATCATCGCGCACCGCACGTCGACGCTGGCGATCGTCGACCAGGTGGTCTTTCTCGAAAGCGGGCGCGTCGTTGCCACCGGATCTCATCAGGAACTCGTGCACTCCGAACCGCGCTACCGGGAACTCCTGGCGCAGGAGGAGGCCCGGCGATGATGTACGCCCGGTTCGGCGGCGACTTCGAAGTCGAGAACAAGGGCCGGCTGCTGCGCCGGACGGCGCGCCTCGCCGCCCATCTGAAGTGGCAGGCCATGACTGCGCTGGGTGTTGCGACGCTGGCGACGGCGGCGCGCTTGTTCGGGCCGCTGGCAGTTCGTTCCGGGATCGACGATGGGATCACAGCCGGTGATCGAGGGCATCTCACGGTCGCCGCTCTGGCCTTTCTCGGTTTCCTCGCCGTCCAGTACGTGGCCCAGCGGTCGTCGCAGTTCCTCGTGGCCGCGCTCGGCGAGCAGTTTCTCCTCGAGCTCCGCAAGACGGTGTTCCGGCACTTCATGAACCTCGACATGGCGTACTACAGCAAGGCGAAGACGGGCGTGGTCGTGTCCCGGATGACGTCGGACATCGAGGCGATCACCGCCTTCGCCTCCGACGGAGCCATCACCCTGGTCACGAA
>JBFIQU010000243.1:0-2404 GCA_041609395.1 Acidimicrobiia bacterium
CGCGGTGGCCGATGCGGTCCGTGACACCACCCGGCTGATATTCACCGAGACTCCCGCCAACCCGACCCTGAAGCTCACCGACATCGCAGCGGTATCGGCCGTGGCGCGCGATGCCGGCATCCCGCATGCCGTCGACAACACCTTCTTGACGCCGTACTTCCAGCGGCCGCTCGAACTCGGAGCCGACCTCGTCATGCACAGCACCACGAAATACCTCGATGGCCACAATGCGACCGTCGGCGGGGCTGTGGTGGCGGCATCCAGCGAGCTCGACGAACAGCTGCGGTTCGTACAGAACGCAACCGGCGTCATCATGTCGCCCCTCGTTGCCTGGCTCACACTGCAAGGCACGAAGACCCTCAGTGTCCGGATGGACGGCCAGTCCGCGAATGCTCACGCCATTGCCGACTTCCTCGAGAGCCATCCCAAGGTCGATCGGGTGATGTACCCGGGGCTCGCTTCTTTCCCGCAGCACGATCTCGCCCGGTCCCAGGCTTCGGGCTACGGAGCCATGTTGTGGTTCGAGGTTCATGGCGGCCTCGAAGCGGGGAAGCGATTCATGGACGCAGTCGATCTGTGGACGCTGGCCGAGAACCTCGGCTCGGTCGAGTCCCTCGTGACTCATCCGGTGACGATGACTCATGCCGATGTCGAAGAGGCCGAGCGGAAGCGGGTCGGCATCACCGACGGACTCATCCGTCTCTCGGTCGGGCTCGAGGACGCCGCCGACCTGATCGAGGATCTCGATCGAGCTTTGACGGCCGTCTGATGATCGACCCGGCCGCCATCGAAGCGGCGGCGGCGGCCATCGCGCCACACGTGCACCGGACCCCGGTCGTGTCGAGTGCGACGCTGGCCCGGGAAGTGGGCGCAACAGTGCACCTCAAACTCGAGCTGCTGCAGAAGACGGGCTCGTTCAAGCCGCGCGGCGCCGTGAACCAGCTGCTGGACCGCGGAACCGCCGCTCGTGACCGCGGAGCCGTCGGGGTGAGCGGTGGCAACTTCGCCCAGGGACTGGCGTATGCCGGACAACGCCTCGGTGTCGACACGCTGATCGTGATGCCGGAGAACACACCGGCGAACTATGTGGACGCCACCCGGGGATACGGGGCGACCGTCGAGTTCGCTCCCGATGTAACGGCCGCTTTCGATGCCGTAGCCCGCCATGTAGAGGTCGGGCGGGTAGGGACCCATCCTTTCGACGACCCGGCGATGATGGCGGGCAACGGATCGCTGGGTCTCGAGCTCGTCCAGCAAGTCCCGGACTTGACCGACCTGGTCATCAGCGTCGGCGGTGGTGGCTTCCTCACCGGAGTCGTATCGGCCGTCCTGGCCCTGCGGCCCGGAACGCGTATCTGGCCGGTGGAGACCGAAGGGGCGGACGTCCTCGCCCGCTCAATCCAGGCCGGTGAACCGGTGCGGATGGTTCCGACCTCGATTGCGAGGACGCTCGGTTCCCCCTACGTCGCCGAGGCCGCCTTCGAGCTAGCCCGGGAACACGCGCAACCGGTGTCGGTCGTGCCCGATGCCGAAGCGATTGCGGCGATGCGGCTGCTATTCGAGCGGGCCAAGGTCGTCGCCGAACCGGCGGCGGCTTGCACGGTGGCAGCACTGCGCCATCTCGCGGGTGGGTTTCCTCCGGGATCGGAGGTCGTGGCTGTGCTGTGTGGCGGCAACGTCGCTGCGAGCGATTTTGCCGGGTGGCTGTCGTCAGCCGGGTAGAACCTCGAACCGGCGCTGTTGCCAGTACGGGACCCGCAGGCCGGACCAGGCGTTCACCTTGGGCTTCACCCTCGCCTCCTCAATCGGCGGCAGCAGGCCGGCGTGGGATGCCCCCGACTCGCGGATGGCAGCAGCCAGCGACAGCCGGGCTCGTTCCGATGCCTCGGCGTGATCCGCTGCTTCAAGGATGATCTCGATGTTGAGCTGCTCGCCCGGAGTCGCGCCCTTGAGTCGGACCCCGACCACTCCGTCGGCAGGCTGCAAGTGTGCAACGACCTGAGCGAGATGGCATTCGAGGTCGGCGCTGCTGCTCCAGGGAACGCGCCGGGAGATGGCGAACGTGAACGCGGCGGTGAAAGTCTGCAATTCCTGGCCCTCCGTCTGCTGCAGTTCCAAGGTACCGGCCGATCCGACGAGTGACGAGGACCGTTTTCCGGGGCCGGGCACGGACTAGTCAGCCAGCCGCTGTCGGCTCACCGTCCAGCGCGACTGCGAGGGCCGACCAGGTCTGGGGGATCGCGCCGAGGCCTTCGCCGGTATCGGGGTTCCAGTGTTCGGCGAACTGGGAGGCGAGTGCGCCCCGGCGCGCCGCGTCGGGGAGCCAGGACAGCGCTGTGCCGTCGAATCGTTGCGCTCCTACGAGGGTCAGATAGTTCATCTGCATCCACGACGATCCGCGCCA
>JBFIQU010000244.1:0-2380 GCA_041609395.1 Acidimicrobiia bacterium
CACCGACGCCTGGTTCGGCCTGGGCTTCGCCATGGGCCAGGACCGCCCCTTCCAGGTCGAAGCCCTGAAGCGGGTTGTGCGCGGCACGCTGGCGGAGATAGCCGGCCCCGACGCGCTCCCGATCGACCGCGTGTCGCGCCGTATCGGGTTCCACCGCACCGCCGTCCGCACGCTCGAGCTTCTCCACGAGCCCGAGCGCGCCGTCGTCGACGCATTCGCCGCCGGAATCAGCGCCGGCACGACACGCGGGTTGCCCCGGCTGCCCCACGAATTCGTGCTCCTGCGCAGCGCTCCTACTCCGCACACGGCGGCCGACGCCATCGGTGTGCTGTTCCTGCAGAGCTTCGTCCTCGCCACCAACTGGGATGCCGAACTGGCCCGCCTGCAGATCCTGCGCCACGACGGTCCCGAAGCCTTGCAGGCCATCGATACCGGGTACACGGATTGGCTCTCCGTGACCGACCCGCCGGGCGTACCTGCCGGCCCGGCCGCCGACCGGCTCATCGACGATCTGCGACGTTTCATCGACGTCACCGGAGCCGGCGGCGGCTCCAACAACTGGGCACTGGCCGCCACCAAGACGGCCACCGGTAGGCCGATCCTCGCCAACGATCCCCATCTGGCGCCACTCCTCCCGCCCCACTGGTATCTGTGCCACCTCATGACGCCCGAGTGGAGCATGGCCGGCGCCGCCTTCGCCGCCGGACCCGCGGTTGCCGCCGGGCACAACGGCTACGCGGCATGGGGCGTCACGGCCGGCATGGTCGACAACACCGACCTCTTCATCGAAACGTTCAACGACGACGGCACGGTCGCCGGACCCGACGGTCCCGAAGCCTGCCGCGTCATCGACGAGGTCATCGGGGTGGCGGGTTCGGACCCCGTGACCGAGCGGGTCACGATCACTCCACGGGGACCGATCATCGGGCCGGCGCTCGACGGGGAAGCCGGCGCGATATCGATGGCGGCCACCTGGCTGCGCCCGGCCGCGGTACGAGGGCTCCTCGCTCTGCCCCGGGTCCGCAGCTTCGGCGAGTTCCGGGACGTGTTCCGGCATTGGCCGGCGCTCTCACTCAACATGATGTACGCCGATGCCGGCGGGACGATCGGCTGGCAGCTCATCGGCGACGCCCCGCAGCGGCGGTCAGGCACGGGACGGATCCCCCTCCCTGCGCAGGCGCCCGGTGCCGGTTGGCACGACGACCCGGTTCCCTTCGACGACATGCCTCACGCGACCGAACCGCCATCCGGCTGGCTGGCGACGGCCAACAACAAGCCGACGAGCGACGGCACGGGCCCGTATCTCGGCGAGGACTGGCTCGACGGATACCGCGTGACCCGCATCGGGGAAGCGCTGGAAGCGAGGGACGATTGGGACGTCGCGGCCTGCCTGCAACTGCAAATGGACCAGGCGTCCCTCGTCTGGCGCGACGTACGCGAGACCGTCCTGCGGGCTGCCGACCGGCCATCGCTGCGCAGCGTGCATGACCTGCTCGCATCCTGGGACGGTGTCGTCGCAGCCGACTCGCCGGCGGCAGGAGTATTCGAGCTGTGGGTGACCGAGATGAACCAGCGAGCCGTGCTCGCCAAGGCCCCACGCTCCGCCTCCTGGGCGCTGGGCCGAGGCTTCACACCCCTCGTACCCCACAACCTGTTCGGTTTCGGGCGGGTGGGAACGCTCGTGCGATGGGTTCGCGAGCAGCCCGACGGATGGTTTCGCCACGGCTGGAACGAGGAGATAGCCGACGCTTTGGGGGCGGTCCGGCAACGGCTGACCGCCCGGTTCGGCCCCGACCCTCGCAACTGGGCGTGGGGCCGGCTGCGGCCGCTCACCCTGACCCACGCCTTCGCCAGCCGGTCGCCCCTCGAACGGATCTTCAATCTCGGTCCGATTCCATGGGGAGGCGACGCCAATACCGTGAACCAGGCGGCGCCCAATCCGATCGACGCGCTGGGTGGAAGCACGGTGGCCATCGCCTCGTTGCGGATGGTCGTCGACGTGGGCGACTGGGACCGGTCCCGGTTCGTCCTCCCCGGAGGGCAGTCGGGCAACCCCTTCTCTCCCCACTACGCCGACCAGCTCGCCCTCTGGCAGCGGGGCGACGCGCTCCCCATTGCATGGACGCCGGACCAAGTCGGGCGTGCGATACGGCACCGCCTGGTCCTGGTGCCCGAAGAAACACCACGGGTCGCGCACCCGGCCGGGTAGAACGCCGTCATGACCTGCGCCCGATGCGGAGGAACCCTCGACTACGTCCACGGCCATGCCGCCTGCCTGAACTCCCGGTGCCCGATGTACGGCCTGAACCAGAACGAATGTTGCAGCGGGGAGACCGCGGCGTGCACGGCGGAACCGAGCCCGACCCGCCCCGCACCAGCC
>JBFIQU010000245.1:0-2338 GCA_041609395.1 Acidimicrobiia bacterium
ACAGCGGTGACATGTGAAGCGCAAGCAGCGGACGCCCCGTGCCGTTCCGGCGCCGGAGGTGAACGTGGCCCAACGATGTTTCCACCAGCATGCGGCGCATCAGGCGGTCTCCCGTCCCGACTGGATCACGGGCCCGATCTCTCCGGCGAAATGGCAGGCCACCCGCCGGCCGTCCCCGACGTCGACGAGGGCAGGCACTTCAGTCGCGCATACGTCCCGGGCGATGGGGCATCGCGGATGGAACCGGCATCCCGGTGGGAATCTGATACCGGACGGCGGTTCGCCGCGCAGGACGATCCGCTGCCGGGTCTGTTCCAGCTCGGGATCGGGTACCGGGGTGGCGGACAGCAGCGAAGCCGTATACGGATGCTGCGGTCGGAAGACGACGTCGCTGGTGTCGCCCTCCTCGACGATCTGGCCGGCGTACATGACGGCGATGCGGTCGGTTATCTGATAGACGAGCGCGAGGTCGTGCGCAATCACGATCGTGGTGAGGCCGAACGCCTGGCGCACGTCGTCCAGCACACTGATGACCTGAGCCTGGATCGATACATCCAGGGCTGAGACCGGTTCGTCCGCCACCAGCAGCTCGGGACCGAGTGCGAGGGCCCGTGCGATCGAGATCCGCTGTCGCTGACCTCCGGAGAACTGCGGCGGGTAGCGCCCCGCGGCCGAAGCGGGCAATCCCACCGCCGCCAGCAGCTCCCGCACCCGCTCGTTGATCGCACGTCGCGGCGCAGTGCGGTGAACCCGCATCGGCTCGGCAATGATCGAGCCGACCTTCATTCGCGGATCGAGGCTTCCGAACGGATCCTGAAAGATCATCTGCATCCGGGTGCGAATCGGGCGCAGCTCGCGTTCGGAGCTGTGGGTGATGTCGCTACCGTCGAACACGACACGTCCCCGATCGGGTTCGTGTGCTCGCATGACGGTGAGCCCGAAAGTCGACTTGCCCGAACCGCTCTCTCCGACGAGCCCGAGCGTTTCGCCCCGGCTCACCGCGATGCTCACTCCGTCGACGGCGGTCAGCGTGGCGCGGCCTACGCGGAACCGAACCGTGAGGTCCTCGGTAACGAGCAGCGGTTCAGACATCGACCGGGTTCCAGCATGCGAGCAATCGGTCGCCCTGGAGTTCGAGCACCGGGCGATCGGTGGGACAGCGGTCGAGGGCGCGGGTGCAGCGCGGTGCAAAGGCACATCCCGGGACGACGTCGGTCGGGGTCGGCGGAGTCCCGGCGATCGGCACCAACGGGCGCCGGTCCGGCTCGAAACTCGGAACCGCTGCAAGCAGCCCGGCTGTGTACGGATGCCGCGGACGGCCGAGTACCTCTGTGGCGGTGCCGACTTCGGCGATCCGTCCCGAATAGATCACGGCGATCCTGTCGCAGATCGACGCAGCGACACCCAGGTCGTGGGTGATGAGGATGAGGGCGGCGTCCCGGACGAGTGCCCGCAGGAGGTCGAGGATCTGCGCCTGGATGGTGGCGTCGAGGGCCGTGGTCGGCTCGTCGGCGATGATCACCGCAGGGCGATTGATCACCGCCAGCGCGATCATCACACGCTGGCGAAGGCCCCCGGAGAGCTGGTGCGGATACACACCGAGACGCTCAGCCGGTGCGGGGATGCCGACGTCCTCGAGGATCTCGAGCACCCGGGCCCGGGCCTCCCCCCGCGACACGTCGTTGTGCCGCCGGTAGGTCTCCATGAGAATCGAGCCTATGGAACGCACCGGGTTCAGACCGCTCATCGCATCCTGAAACACGATGCCGATCTCGCGGCTTCGCACCTGAGCCCACTCCTCGCCGCGGAGACCATCGAGGCGCCTGCCGTTCAGTTCGATCCGCCCGGCGCCGATCCGTCCCGGGGCCGGTATGAGCCCGAGCAGGCTCAGGGCCGTCATCGTCTTCCCGGATCCGGATTCGCCGACGAATCCGAGCGATTCACCCCGCCGCAGCTCGAACGACACGCCATCGACGACCGGCACCCAGTCGGCGCCCCCGTATGGGAACTCGATCCGGAGGTCGGTGACCGTCAGCAGCGGTGGTGCGGCGGTCACGGTCATCGATCGACGTCACCTGCTCCAGATCGCAACGAGTTCGTCGGTCGACGGCGTGGGTATTCGCCCTCTCCAGATCGACATGACCGTGTCGTGCCGTTGCCTGCTCGTGGATCCGACAGCATCCTCCACGAGCGGCGAATAGAAATCCCGATCGCGGGCACCGCGGATCGTGTTGTCTACGCAGCCCTCGGTGACCTGACCGGCGATCACGATCGTTTCGACCCCGTGTGCCCTCACGAGTGCTTCGAGCGGCGTGTTGTGGAACACCGTGCTCCGCAG
>JBFIQU010000246.1:0-2319 GCA_041609395.1 Acidimicrobiia bacterium
AGGGCGGCGAGGAAGGTCCCGTCCGAGAACACCCGGCTCGGCGACCATTGCAGGTTCATGGCGAGGAAGTCGGTCAGCTCGAACGCGGTCTCGCCGTCGTCGGGGGATCGCCCGGCGAGATGCGCCAGGAGCGCGGAGCCGTCGGGGAGGAAGCGCCCGGGGTCCCGCAGCACCCGGAACAGCGCGAACCAGATGGGAAGCTGCACCAGCATCGGCAGGCAGCCGGCCGCCGGGTTGACGTTCCGCTCCTTGTAGAGGGCCATCATCTCTTGGTTCAGGGTTTCCCGGTCGCCCTTGTGCTCTTTCTGGAGCCGCTTGACCTCGGGCTGGATCTCCTGCATCGCCTTCATCGAGCGCGTCTGCTTGAGGGTCAACGGGAAGAGGAGAAGGCTGATGACGATCGTCAGGAGGATGATCGAGATCCCGTAGTTCGGTACGAGGTCGTAGAACAGCGAGAGACCGGATCCGATCAGCTCGAGCAGGCCGTTCCAGAGGTTGCCCATCAGGTTCGCTCCGCCGGGACTCGCTCATCCCGCCGTCCGGGGACCGGGTCGTACCCGCCTTCCCGCCACGGGTGACAGCGACCGAGCCGGCGTATGGCCAGCCAGCCGCCACGGAGCACGCCGTGGGTGGTCACCGCCTCCGCTGCGTACTGCGAGCAGGAAGGCAGGTAACGGCAATTGCGACCGAGTAGCGGCGACAGCAGAGCCTGGTAGCCGCGGATGGCGCCCACTACCCACCACCCCGGTTGGTAGGGCCGCAGCGTGCGGTTCGTGCTCACATGTCTCCCTCTGCCACGGTCGCCCGCTCCAGCCAGGCCACCAGCCGGTCGAACTCGACCTCGTTCACCTCCGGCGAGGCGATCACCACGTAATCGGCCTCACCCTGCAGCGGCACTCTGGTCAGTGCCTCCCGGATGCGGCGCTTCGCCCGGTTCCGGGCCACCGCCGCACCCACTCGTTTGCCCGCCACCACCCCGATACGGGGAACCGGGCCTGGGCCCGGCGCCACGACGACGGTCAGCCCGCCCGAGCGCCGCCGGATCCCGGAACGGAGCACACGGCGGAATGTGGTTCGCCCTCGAAGCGACGCGTAGGGCCGCCGGTTACGCGGCGAGGCGGCTCCGACCCTTCCGGCGACGATGCTTGATGACCGCGCGGCCGGCACGCGTCCGCATCCGGGCGCGGAAGCCGTGCTTGCGATGGCGTCGCCGGACATTGGGCTGGTACGTGCGCTTCATGAGGTAGATCCAAACAGACGATTAGCGGTATGCGACGGAAGGTTACGGAGGGGCTGGGGGTATGTCAAAGCTCCGCAGTTCACGCCGAGCACACGCGAAAAGTTCTCTTCTCGACAGATGGACAGAATCACCCGGCGAGGTCGCCTCCCGCGGCGCCCCAGCCGCTCGAAAATCCCAATGGCGACCGGTGGTTTTCGGGTCCGCCCGCTGCGGCTGGGCGGCCGGTAGCGGCGGATTTGTCGTTCTTGCCTGGCCGCGCCGGCCGTTCGTATACTCGCTTCTCGCCGGGAGCATCCCGGTCAAGCTTCCCCAGCAGGGTTGTTCTGACGGGCTCCCGGGTGTGATCTCGGATTGCCTCCGTCACCGACCTTCTCCACACTCTGTGGACAGTTGTGTGGAAAAGATTGCGGCCGCGGATCTGGGAGACGAAGGTAGATGGAGGCTCAGCCCACTCCGGAGTCCTGGCAGGAGTTCCGGGAGACGCTCCGACGCACGGTCACCCCGGTCACCTGGCAGACATGGCTCGAGCCGCTGCGACCCGAGTCGGGGGACGACGGGGCCATGCGGTTGCTCGCCCCCAGCCAGTTCCACCTCAGGTGGGTCCGGGAGAAGCACCTCGCCACGATCGAACACGCAGCATCGGCGACGTTCGGCTCGCCGACCCGCGTCGTGCTCGACGCCCCGGAAGCGCCCGACCACACGTACATCGGGCTCTTCGACGACGGGATGGAAGACGAGGGAGACGACGAGGCGGCGCCGGCGGCGCATCCCGTCACGGCTCCTGTGGACCTGGTCAAGAAGTACCAGTTCGAGAACTTCGTGGTGGGACCGTCGAACCGGTTCGCCCACGCCGCCGCGATGGCCGTCGCCGAGCGGCCCGGCACCCGCTACAACCCGCTCTTCATCTACGGCAGCGCCGGGCTGGGCAAGACCCACCTGCTCCACGCCGCCGGGCACCACACGCACGACCTGCATCCCGGCAAGGCGGTGCGCTACGTCACGTCGGAGCAATTCCTGAGCGAGTTCATCGACGGCATCCGCCGCAAGAACACCGACGAGTTCAAGAACCGCTACCGCAC
>JBFIQU010000247.1:0-2291 GCA_041609395.1 Acidimicrobiia bacterium
CGGCGATGGGTCGTGCGCCGTCCCCGTGCGATCGACGGACAGGGATAGCCACACACAAATACGGCCCCGATGGGCCGGACGGCGCAGGATAGCGCTGCCGCCGTGCGCGAGCCAAATCACGCCGCGAGCTCGGCCACACCGCGCTGCGTGCCGTCGCGCAGGGTAGCGAAACCGACGAATGCCGCCAAGCAGGCCGCCGATTCTTCCCCCACTGGGGGAAGAAGCCCGAAGGGGGGCTGGTGCGCAGCACGCCCGACGCGAATCGACTCGCGGGCAAGGCGGCGCCACGTGAAGGACCTGATGCACACCGGCTCCCCCCTCGCCGGCTACGCCGGCACTCCCCCCGCAAGCGGGGGGAGAACAAGCGGGGGGAGAACAAGCGGGGGGAGAACCGCGACGCTATGCGGTGAAGACGACCGGGCCGTCTTCGGTGAGGCCGATCGTGTGCTCGAAGTGGGCCGACAGCGACCGGTCGGCGGTGACGACGGTCCAGTCGTCGTCGAGCACCTCGGTGCCGGCGCCGCCCAGGTTGAACATCGGCTCGATGCAGATCGCCATACCCGTCTTGAGCTTGAAGCCCTTGCCGGGCACGCCGTAGTTGGGGACGTTGGGCTTCTCGTGCATCTCGCGGCCGATGCCGTGGCCGATGTACTCCCGCACGACGCCGTAGCCCTCGCGCTCCCCGATCTGGGAGATCGCATGGCCGATGTCGCCGAGCTTCGCCCCCGCCTGCGTGCGCTCGATACCGGCCCACAGCGCCTCCTCGGTCACCCGCAGGAGGCGGGCCACCTCCTCGGTCACCGATCCGATGGGGATCGTCCGGGCGGCGTCGCCGTGCCACCCCTCGTAGATGGCGCCGGCGTCGATGGACAGGATGTCGCCGTCCCGCAGCCGGTAGTCGCCGGGGATCCCATGGACGATGACCTCGTTCGGCGATGCGCAGATCGACGCCGGGAAGCCGAGGTATCCCAGGAACGACGGGACGCAGTCGTGGTCGCGGATGACCTTCTCGCCGATGCCATCGAGCTCCTTCATCGACACGCCGGGACGGGCGGCCTCCTGCACGGCGTCCAGCGTCTCGCGGACCACCTTGCCCGCAACCGCCATCTTCGCGAAGTCCTCGGCGGTCTTGATGGTGATCACGCCGACTCCGCCCCGTTCCTGGCCAGGACGCCCACGATCCGGGCCAGCACCTCGTCGACGCTCCCGACGCCGTCGACCTCACGGAGCAGCTCGCGCCCCCGGTAGTAATCCACCAGCGGCTCGGTCTGCTCGCGGTACACCTCCAGCCGGCGCCGGACCACGTCCTCGGTGTCGTCGGTGCGTCCCTCCTCGGCGGCCCGCTGCAACAGCCGGCTGACGATCTCCTCGTCACCGACCTCGATCAGCACGACGGCGTCGACGGCGCCGTCGCCGAGGGCGTCGGCCTGAGGGACCGTCCGCGGGAAGCCGTCGAGGAGGTACCCGCAGGTGGCGTCCTGCTTGGCCAGCCGGTCCTCGACGACCTTGATCATGAGATCGTCGGTCACCAGCTCGCCGGAAGCCATGACGGCCTCGACTCGGCGCCCGAGATCGGTTCCGGCGGCGACCGCCTCGCGCAGCATGACACCGGTCGAGACGTGGGGGATGCCCACCGCAGTGGCGAGCAGCTCTGCCTGGGTTCCCTTGCCGGCCCCGGGCGGGCCGAGGAGCAGCAGCCGGCGCCCCATCAGGCGAGGAAGCCCTCGTAGTTGCGCATCATGAGCTGGCTCTCGATCTGCTTCATCGTCTCGAGCGCCACCCCGACGACGATGAGCACCGAGATGCCGCTGAACCCGATCGGGATGTCCCACAGCCACCCGAAGAACGACGGGATCACGGCGACCGTGGCCAGGAAGATCGAGCCCGGCAGCGTGATCCGGCTGAGGATGTGCTCCAGGTAGCGGATGGTCTGCGACCCGGGACGGATGCCCGGCACGAAACCGCCCTGGCGCTGGATCATCTCGGCCTGCTTCACAGGGTCGAACTGGATGGCGGTGTAGAAGTACGTGAAGAACACCACCAGTAGGAACAGCACCGCCACGTAGATCAGGCTCTGGCCGTTGCGGAGCCCGATGTGCACGTCGACGAAGTCGCGCAGCCCGGCCCACGGGATCGACGTCGAGATCAGCACCGGGAAGTAGAGGACGCTGGTGGCGAAGATCACCGGGATCACGCCGGCGGTGTTGACCTTCAGCGGGATGTAGGTGCTCTGGCCGCCCAGCACCCGCCGGCCCCGCACCCGTTTCGAGAACTGGATCGGTATCCGGCGC
>JBFIQU010000248.1:0-2282 GCA_041609395.1 Acidimicrobiia bacterium
GCTGCGGTCGCCGAATGATGGGGACTGCGGTAAGGAGGGCGGCGGCTTGCAGCCCGGACCAGTCCGGCCGCCGACCAGACACGGGCGACTTCGAGTGACTCCGCGGCCGTGAGCGGCGGCAGGATCCCCGGCAAACACTGCGCGAGCAACGTCTTGCCTCCGCCCGGTGGGCCGATCATGAACAGGTGGTGCGCCCCCGCGGCGGCGATCTCCAGGGCACGCCGGGCGGTGGTCTGGCCCCGTACCACGGCGAGGTCGGGGCCGTCGTCCGGATCGGGCACCGGCGCAGGGGGTGGCGGCGCAGGCCGGGTGCCGCACACCGCAGCAACCGCATCGGCGAGGGAGGCCACGACACCGACCTCCGCCGTGTCGACAACGGCGGCTTCCGCACCACACGCAGTCGGCACGAGACACGGCATCTCGCGTTCGGCCGCAACCAGCGCTGCGGCCAGTCCGCCGCGGACCCCACGAACCGAGCCATCGAGTGCGAGCTCTCCGAGCGCAACCACGTTCGGTGCCGCCGCCGCTACGACGCCGGCTGCGATCAGGACCCCGAGAGCAATGGGGAGGTCGTACGCCGACCCCGCCTTCGGCAGGTTGGCCGGAGCAAGATTGACCGTGACGGTACGTCGCGGAAAGCTGAAGCCCGCCGAGGCGACGGCCGCCCGCACCCGTTCTTTCGCCTCGCGAACTGCGGTATCGGGTAGGCCGACGAGAATGAACCGGTTCTTGCCTGCCGACACATGCGCCTCGACCTCTACGGCACGGGCGTCGACGCCGACCAGTGTGGCCGAAGTGACTGATGCGTACATGCGTCGCACCGTACGGCCGACATGCGACAGGATCTACGGGGTCGTCAGCGTCCGCGAAACTTGGGCTCTCGCCGCTCCATGAAGGCACCGACGCCCTCGGAGAAGTCCTCCGACTGCAGGCAGATCGTCTGGATCTGATCCTCGAACGCGAGCGCCTCCTCGAACGACATCGTGGTCGCTCGCTCCAGCGCCGCCTTGATGAATCGTTGCGCGAGCGGGGCACCGGCGCCCAATGCATGAGCCGTCTCCAGCGCCTCGTCCATGAGATCGTCGGCATCGACGATGCGAGCAACGAGTCCCAGCTCCTTCGCTTCCCGACCGGACACGATCCGGCCCGTCAAGGCCAGCTCCTTCGCCGTCGCCAAACCCACCAACCGCGGCAACAGCCAGCTGCCGCCGAAATCGATGCTCAACCCGCGCCGAACGAAGATCTCGGAAAACCGCGCGTCGGGCGTTGCATATACGATGTCGCAGCCGAGCGCCATGTTCATGCCGGCTCCGACCGCAACCCCCTGAACCGCGGCCAGGGTCGGCTTGGTGATCGACCGCAGTGCTGTTGCCGCCTTGCCGACGCCGGCCATCATCTGATAGGGGCTGCGGCTACCGGCCGGACCGGCATCGCCGAGATCGGCACCCGAGCAGAAATCACCCCCGGCACCGGTGATGATCAAGGCGCGCTGCTCGGATTCCTCGAACGCTTCGAGGGCTTCCGCCAGCTGGGGCCAGCCCGATGGGGGTACGGCGTTCTTGCGATCCGGGTTGTCGATGGTGAGAACCCGCACCCGGGCGTGGTCTTCGATGCGGAACATGGCCCGAGCCTACTTCGCCGACCGGAGGACGACGATACGGCCGGCACCACCGGCATTACGCTGTGGTGATGGCGCCCCGGGTCTCCAACATCATGCTGTATGTCGCAGACATCGAGAGGGCGAAGGCCTTCTACCGGGACGTGGTAGGGCTGTCCTTCCACGGCTCCGGCGGCACCTTTGCGTTCTTCGACGGTGGCGACGTGACGGTTGCCTTGTCGCAGCTCGACGAACCCCCTCCGGGTGGCGGGACGGAGCTGGTCCTCGAGGTCGACGATGTCCATGCCGAGTACGAACGACTCCGCAACGCCGGAGTCGGCTTCCGGGTCGAGCCCCGGACGGTGACATCGTCGGGCGGTCGTGATCTGGTCGCAGCAGACTTCCGGGACCCGGACGGTCACGTCGTTTCGATCACGTCGTGGATGGCGTCCAGCCGATAGGCAACGAGGAGCGGCGCCGGGCCCGTAGCATCCCCGCATGGGATTCAACCCTTTCCGGGCACAACGCCGGACGGTCTTCGACATCGGAATGGTGGCTGCGGCCGTCGTCATCACTCTGGCATTCGTGGCATGGGCGATCTGGGGATAGAGATCGTCTCGCTGGTCCAGCCGTATGCGGCCACGAAGCCGTACCTCTGCCCGGGGTGCGACCTCTCGATCGAACC
>JBFIQU010000249.1:0-2263 GCA_041609395.1 Acidimicrobiia bacterium
CGTCGCCGCCGGCGGCCACGAGGTAGAACACGAACTGAGCTACCGAGACCACGAGTCCCAGCATCATGATTCCGACGAAAAGCTTGGCCGTGACCGGCATGACCAGGGTGCGGACCGGCAGCCCAAGCGAGTGTTGGACGACTCCGCCCCCGTCCCGGAGAGACGCCAGGATGCTTCCGAGGAGGAAGGCGATCCCGCCGAGCAAGAGGCCTTCGCCGAGGAATTGCAGACCCTGGGTCCAGGCCGCAGCCGTCTGGCTGCCGGGATCTCCGGACCAAACCACGCTCACCACGAATCCGGCTCCTACCGCCATGGCGCCCATGGCCAGCATGGGAGCCCACATGCGCCTTGCCATCGTGTGGATCGGCAGCGGGGACGGGACGGACGTCGATTCCGTCGCCTCGCCCCACGGGGTAGCTACGGGACCGGGGGTCGGGGCCGGCGCCTGCCCCCCCGGTCGGAGCACGGCCAGCGACATCTTGACGCTTTCGACGCGCAGCCACCACCGGTGCAGAATTCCAATGAGAATGGCGGCGATCGCCAACTTGATCGTTGCGAACGAGAGAGTGGTCAGCCCGAACGTCCACGGTGCGATCTCGGCGGCGTCTTCGAGGCTGCCGGCGGCGACCAGGTTGCCGATCAAGGCAACTGCGGCGCCGAGCAACCCGACCACGGCAAGGCCGAAACCGAACCGTCGCTGGGGCGAGGGTTTCCGGTAGTCGCCATCCGGGCCCGGTCTAGTGAGTGCTTCGAGTCGAGCAGTCATAGTTCCTCCTGACTTGCGTACACGTGGTGCAACGGAGGAGCCGGATCTGACATGGACGAAATGTCGTCTCCCCGACGAGTCCGAATCGTCGCCCGAGCGACAATCCGAACGGACCGACCTGCGGAGTCCGCGGTTTCAACACCGGCGCGGTGACGACCCGAGAGCGCCGCCGTCGTTCTCGGGTCGAAACCGATTGCTCTATGGCGGGACGTCTACGACGTGCAGGGGCGGGTGGCCAGCTCCGTAACCCGGGGCGATCCGTCGGGCCCGATCGTGTCGGCATCCACGAGGTACTCACCGCAATCGACGGCCGCACCGGCGACGAGCTGCGCCAGACGATCGAAGGCGGCGAGCATGACGACGTGGGTCGAGCTGCGCTCCGATGCATGTCCGGCCAGTTGCTCGATCTCGCCGAGACCGACCCGGGTGACGGGAGTTGTACCCGGCTCGCCGTCGCCCTTGCGCATCACCGAGTAGAACTCGAAGGGAACGTCGAGCTGTTCGGCCATCTGACGGCTCTGCCAGTGCGGGATCGTGCCATCCCACAACGCATGGACATAGATGACCCGCTGCAGGTTGGCCGCCTGGACATCGGCCGTGCGCAGCAGATTCGTGCGCTCGGCATACGCCAGCGGTCTGGTGCCCGGCGTTCCACCGGTTTCACGTTCTATGTCCCACGCCGCCGACGGTGGGCGGGGACTGCCCTGCATCTCGGCCTGCACGTCGCCGGGGGCGGCGAGCGCCTTGGCGTGGGAGTAGGTCTCGAGCAGGTCGTGGACACCCTCGACGGCGACCCAGTAGTCGTAGACACCAGCGCCGAGCTCACCGAGTTCGGCCAGGGCGTACCCCGATACGTTGGCTCCCATACTGACGCCGAACAGGACGGACGTCTCGATGGTCGGACAGCGTTCTTGAAACAGCCGGGTCGCCGCGATGAGGTCGTTGGCACCCTTCCGAACCGGCCATCCGTCGGCCTTCGGCATCGTGGTACCGGTGTGGTACTCGACCGGGTCGCGCCGCGCAAGCCCCCGGTACTCCATCACGACGACGATCACGCCGAGGTCGGCCGCCAGCTGCTCGGCGTGGTGCCGCCACGATTCGATCGTGTGGGTATGTCCGTGGGCAACGGCGACGAGCACCGTCGGGTCTTCTACCGGAGCGGCGTACATACCCGGCGCCGGTTCCGGTTCCGTTGCAGGCGAGTCGGTGACGTCGATCGTGAAGTCGATGGTGGCCGGATTCCGGTCGATGCAGGAGACCGGGGCCGGCGTCCCGGATTCGTCTTCTGCGTCGTCGCCGTCGTCGTCGTAATCGACGTCGTCGTCGTCGTAATCGTGGTCGTCGTCGTCGTGATATCCGGCGTAGCCGGAGGTTGCCGGATCCGGGTCGGATGCATGGGCCGGCGCGATGGGGGCGCTCCCCGCGCCGAGCAATGCAACGATGAGCAAGGAAACCCACAGGGGCTTGAACACTGCGGACATGTCGGGCCCTCCTCTC
>JBFIQU010000250.1:0-2246 GCA_041609395.1 Acidimicrobiia bacterium
CTGCTGCTGGCTGCCGGCGGTTCCAGCCGGCTCGGCCGTCCCAAGCAGCTCGTCGACTGGGGCGGTCGGCCGCTGCTGAGCCACGTCATCGCCGAGGTCGCCGAATGGCCGGCCGAGCGGGTGGTGGTGGTCATCGGAGCGGCGGCCGACGAGTTGCTGGACGGAGTCGACTTCGGTCTCGCCGACGTCGTGGTGAACCCTGAATGGGAAGAGGGGATGGCGTCGTCGTTGCGGGCGGGGTTGGACGTGCTGTCCCGCGACGCCCGCCTCGACGCCGCCTTCGTGGCGCTCGGCGACCAGCCGGCGATCGACCCGGGAGTACCCGGGCGGCTGCTGGAGGCGTACCGGGCCAGCCGCTCCCAGGCCGTGGTGCCCAAGTACCGATACACCCGCGGCAACCCGGTGCTCGTCGACCGGCGGTTGTGGGCGCGGCTCATGAGCCTGTCCGGCGACGAGGGTGCCCGCCGGCTGTTCCAGGCGCACCCCGAGTGGGTCGAGGAGGTCTGGTTCGACACGCTGCCGCCGCGGGACGTCGACACCGACGCCGACGTCGCCGAGCTGCGGCCCCGCCGGTAGCGGCGCGGTGGCGGGCGACCTGCGCGGCCGGTAACCTCCGGCGCCGTCCGGGCATCGCGAACGGCGGGTTGAGGGGCCGGGCGGCACTGCGTTGGGAAGGACGGCATGGGCTCCATCGACACGATCGAAGGCATCGGCCAGAGGAACGCAACCAAGCTTCGCAAGCACGGCATCAGGACCACCGAGGCGCTGCTCAAACGAGCGGCGACCCGCGCCGACCGCCGCCGCCTCGCCGACGAGACGGGCCTCGACCAGAAGCGCATCCTGGAGTGGGTGAACCGGGCGGACCTGATGCGGGTGAAGGGGGTGGGGGAGGAGTACTCCGACCTGCTCGAGGCGGCCGGCGTCGACACGGTCAAGGAGCTGCGCAAGCGCAATGCGGAGAACCTCATCCACCGGATGGTGGAGGTGAACCAGGCCAAGCGGCTCGTTCGCCGCCTGCCGACGGAGAGCATGGTCGAGCGCTGGGTCTCGCACGCGGCCGAGCTGGAGCCTGTCGTCAAGTACTGACGCGACGCGGCTCCCCGGACCGTGTTACGTTGAAGGGGTCGGAGGAGGGGAATGGACGAGGCTCAGTGGGACAGCCTCCTCTCCAATGTCTTAGAGGGCGACTGCGTGCCGTTCCTGGGCGCGGGCATCGCCAAGCCGTGTCTACCCACCGGTGCCGAGCTCGCGCGTGAGCTAGCGAGCGAAGCCGGATACCCCTTCGACGACAAGTCGAACCTCGCGAGAGTTGCGCAGTACATCGCATCCGGACACCGCGATCCGCTTCCGGTCAAGCGGCAAGTGATCAAGAGCCTCGGCGAGCGCGAGCGTCTTGCCATCGACCGTCTCGGTGATCCAGACGAACCGCACTCGATCCTTGCCGCGCTACGCCTTTCCGTCTATGTAACGACGAACTACGACGCCCTCATGTATGAGGCTCTGCGCCGCCGTCCCGACACGACAGCGGTCCACCGGGAGCTGTCGCGCTGGAATCCATTGATCACCGCCGCGCCCACGATCGACATCGAAGCCATGAGCCCCACTCGGGCGACGCCTCTCGTCTTCCATATGCACGGCCACTCCGGGATGCCGGCATCTCTCGTCCTGACAGAGGACGACTATGTCAACTACCTCGTCAAGGTCTCTGACAAACAGCACATGGCTGAAGTCCTACCGGGGGTGATCCAAGAGCAACTCGTCTGGAAACCGCTGCTCTTCATCGGCTACAGCCTCGAGGACTGGAACTTCCGCGTCCTCATGCGAGCGCTAGCTCGCCAACTCGACACAATGCAGCGGCTCCGCATCAGTGTGCAGTTGCCGCCCGATCCCGACATCGTTCCCACGGATCAACACGACAGGTTCGAGCGAGCCTTGTCCGACTACCTCGGCGTACGCGACGTGGTCGTCGTGTGGCAACAGGCGGCAGATTTCATGAAGGAACTGCGCGCCCGGCTGCGGGAACGGGGTTCGAGTGGCTGATCGGTCCGAAGGGGCGCTGCTTGAGTTCCGCAACCCGTACCCGGGGCCGCGCCCGTTTCGCACAAACGAGTCCGGCTTGTTCTTCGGGCGACGAAGGGAGACCCTGGAGCTGACCTCGGTAGTGCTGTCGCACCGGCTCGTACTGCTCCACGCGCAGTCGGGCATCGGTAAGTCGTCTCTGATCGCGGCCGGAGTTGCGCCGCGCC
>JBFIQU010000251.1:0-2207 GCA_041609395.1 Acidimicrobiia bacterium
CTCGGTTGGTCGCTCCGCGACGTATGCCTGTCCGGACCCGACGATGAACTCACGCGCACCGATCGCGCCCAACCGGCGTTGTTCGCTCTTGCCTATGCACTCTGGGAGGCCTTTGCCGACGCCATCGGACGTCCGCCGGTGGCAGCCGCAGGACACTCGCTCGGCGAGTACACGGCACTGGGCGCGGCCGGTGCGTACGACTTCGAGACGGGTCTTGGTCTCGTCGCCGCCCGCGGAGCAGCGATGGCCGAGGCCGCAGCGGGCTCCGACACCGGAATGGCGGCCCTGCTCGGGGTCGACGCCGATGCTGCGGAGGCGCTGGCCGCGACCCGGCGCGCCGACGGCGGAGCGCTCTGGGTGGCGAACTTCAATGCACCGGGCCAGATCGTCGTCGCCGGCGGCCGCGAAGACATCGAGTGGATCACCGAACACGCCCGGGACCTGGGCGTACGGAGAGCCGTTCCGCTCAACGTGGCCGGAGCCTTCCACAGCCCCTACATGGAGCCGGCCGTTGCTCGGTATCGACCGGCCGTGGAAGCCGTCGAATTCGGGCCGCTCGCTTTTCCCGTATGGGCGAACGCCGACGCCGCCCCGTACGGGACCGGTGTCGCCGCAACGTTGCTGCGGCAGCTCAGTTCGCCGGTGCGCTTCATTGAAACGCTGCAGGGCATAGCGGAGGACGTCGACGCCTTCGTCCACGTTGGCCCCGGGGATGTCACCGCCGGGATGGCGAAGCGCACGACGGAAGGCAAGACCATCGTGGCCGTCAGTTCACTGGCCGACATCGAGCCTGCCGTCGCCGCACTGTCCACATCCATACAATGAGTCGACCCGGCGGAGGGAAATCCATGCGACATGCCGTCATCACGGGCTGGGGGAAGTGTGTCCCGCCTGCGACGCTTTCGAATGCCGACCTCGAACAACTGACCGAGACCAGCGACGAGTGGATCACGACTCGGACCGGCATCAAGGAACGGCGTATCAGCCACCTCGAGACCTCCGACATGGCGACGGTTGCTGCGCAGCACGCACTCGCCGCCGCCGCGCTGGAACCGACCGATATCGATCTCGTGATCGCAGCCACGTGTACGCCGGATCGGATGGTTCCGAGCGCCGCGGCCGTGATACAGCACAAACTCGGTGCGACGAACGCCGGGGCGATGGATCTGAACGCAGCATGCTCCGGCTTCATTTACGCGTTGTCGGTCGGCGAGAACATGATCCGGGCCGGGGGCGCCGAACGCGTGCTCGTGATCGGCGCAGAGAAGCTGCATCCGTGGCTGAACTTCACCGAGCGGTCGACGGCGGTGCTGTTCGGCGATGGTGCCGGTGCCGTCGTGCTCGAGCCGAGTGACGGTGAGGCCGGTCTGCTCTCCTTCGAACTGGGTTCCGACGGGAGCCTGTCCGAGATCCTCTGCGTCGGCAACACCGGAAGTGAGGGCGACATCACCGACCATGGGCCGCCGGATCTGTTCATGGATGGACCCGAGGTATTCCGCCGTGCGGTCACCGTGATGGGAGATGCATCGGCGCACGTCATCGAGAAAGCCGGCTTGACGCTCGACGACGTCGACCTGCTCATTCCGCACCAGGCGAACGTCCGCATCATCGACGCCACCGCGCGACGGCTGAAGCTGAACCCCGAGCAGGTCTACGTCAACATCGCTTCGTACGGCAACACGTCGGCGGCGACGATTCCGATTGCCCTCACCGAAGCTCTCGAGGCCGGCCGGATCAGTCCGGGCGACACGATCGTCTTCGCCGCGTTCGGAGGCGGGCTGTCATGGGCCGCCGGGGTCTACCGCTGGGGTGAGCGCGTCGAGCCGCTCGGCACCTCAGATGCGGCCCTTCCGCCGACAGAAAAGACTGGGATCGATCTGCTCCAGCCGAACATCGAGTACTACGGCACCGGACGCGAGACGTGACCCGGGTCGCATTGGTCACCGGCGGTTCCCGCGGCATCGGGCGCGCGGTGTGTGAGCGGCTCGCGGCCTCGGGCCATGGGGTTGCGGTCAACTACGCGTCCCGGGCCGACGCCGCCAAGGACGTCGTAGCCGCGATCGAAGACGCCGGGGGCACGGCACTCGCGGTCGGCGGGGACGTCGGGGACGAGGAAGCCGTGGCCGCGATGTTCGCGACCGTCGAGGCCGAACTCGGCCCCGTCTCCGTGCTGGTCAACAACGCCGGGATCACCCGCGACGATCTGC
>JBFIQU010000252.1:0-2205 GCA_041609395.1 Acidimicrobiia bacterium
GTGCGTGGCCGGCCTCGCATCCTGATCACCGGCTCTTCCGCTCAGTCACCCCGGGCCACCCCCCAACCTACACCACGACCGGCAACGCCGGTCCTCATCGCCGCGCCCGAAAAGATCCCCTTGACACAAAGAGGCTTCGATACCGGTCGGGCACCGAGGGTGTCCAGACACGGCATTATGGTGCGGGCTCGAGCCACCGTACCCACTCGGCTTCGCCGGCGATGCGGCGGCGGATCGGAGTGTTGCGGGTTCGCGACTGCGAGTGGGCCGCGGTGACGCCGGACAACGGCGATGCCCGTGGGAACGATCGCTCGACCGCGACCGTGTCCAGGTGACGACGGACATCGGCCTCCCGTCGCGACTAGGTGATCGAGGTCGGCGGGACCGCGCTACGGCGACAACGACGCTTCGACGACCACGAGGGTGACCACCGTCGCGACCAGGACGAGTGGGGCGACGAAGTACGCCAGCCGGGACCGATGAGTCCAACGGCGCGCCGCCCACGACATGAGCCCGACCGACAAGGCCAGGAAGCCGACCAGGGTCCAGTAGGCACGTGTCCGACCCGACGCGTATACGGCGTTGTTGAACTCGTAGCCGGTGCCGACCTGGAACAGGCCGAACAGGAAGACGGCGAGAAGCATGACCGACGAGAGGATCATGCCGGTGTGGAATCCGATCGACGCCAGCCTTCCGGGTTTTTCCATCTCGACGGTGCTCGCCCGCCGATACAACAGCGCGGGAACGCCGAGCACGGAGGTGGCAACGACAAGCGAGAGGATCGCGAACCACGCCGGACTGAACAGCGGGTTTCGATGTTGCGGCAGATAGTCGTCCATGAGGTCGAAGAACCGGGTCTCGTAGTCATCCAGACCGATCCCCATGCGGCTCTCGAACGCGGCGGCGAAGGTCGAGCCCTCGCCCACGTCGGTGATCAGGTTCCGCATGTCGTCGAGCGAGCGGCCGAGCCCGTCGTCGTCCAGCAGGTACTCGACGGCCAGTTGGTACATCGGGTACAGGAAACCAATCCGATCCTCTGAAAAGTTGACGGCGATCGGGTTGGCACGCCCGTAGGTCGATGTCAGATCCTCGAGCTGATCCAGCCCCCGGATCGCGCCGTTCGTGCCCCCGCTCACCGCCTCGGCCAGACCCTCGATGAACCAGGCGTCGAAGCGGCCCTGATTACCGGTGAGAAGCAAATGAAGCACATGGACGAGTTCGTGCTTCATGACGGCCGGGTACAAGGCCCCAGTGGGCTGGTGCGGGTGATCCAGCGAATAGACCACCAGGTAGCCATGGTCGGCACACCCAAAGCAATCCCGAAGGTTCGGGTCCCGATAGGCGAAGAGATCGATCTTCGTTTGGCCCTCCGGGAACTCCAGCATCTCCGGCTCCACCGAGAACTCATCGAGGACTTCGGCCCACAGCTCCTCGGCGACGGTTGCCACCTTCCGCCGGGCATCGATATGGGCGGAGTCGCTGAAGATGACGAAACTCGCTGTCTCGATGCGATCACCGTCGTGGGGCCAGTTCGCTCGGTCGTACCAGCTGTCCGTGTCCGCCGCGTCGACGGGTGCATCGGTCTCCGTGTCTTCGCTCGACGGGCCACAGGCGACCGCTGTGCCGACCACGAGCACTCCGCCCGCGAGAGCGAGCTTGAATGTCATGCGTCCACGGGAGCGCCGAGCGCCGTCTCGTGTCCGCCTGGTCGTCATCTCCATATCATCGCTTTCGTGGCGAACTCCTGCCAGAGTCCAAAGCCGCCAACTTCGCTCGCGCGGTCTCAACCAGGTCGCAGACGATGACCGGGCGAAGGAGCGCGTTCCGTCACCTATGGAGTCGAGATCGGCACCACATCGGATCGGGTCGAGAAGATGGGGCCCGGGACGGCGACCGCTCGGTATCGCTCGCCCAGAACGTCACACCTAGCCGCACTCGACAACCGGCATCATGGGCGGGCTGGCGCTCACGCGAGGCGCAGTGGCCGGCCGCCCAGATCGCGCGGGCACTTGGCGCGTTCGATCGGGCGGCGAGGGGGCGCACACTCGTGCCTGATAGTGATTAGGGGGACGTTGCGGGTGTTGGTCCCGTAGCGTCGCGGGAGTCCCGGCGGGGCTTGGCTCCAGTCGTGCCTGCCACCTTCGGGTTGGCTTTCGAACGAAGTGTCGACCTGCCGGGGTTCCTGCTGGCGGTGTGGCTCGAAAC
>JBFIQU010000253.1:0-2181 GCA_041609395.1 Acidimicrobiia bacterium
CGTGCCCGGAGGCCGGGTGCGCCGCGGGCCAGATCGACGTGAGGATCAACGAGCAGTCCGGCTGAAACCGACCGACCAGTGCTCAGCCGGACGTCTCAGCCCCGACGGCGCTCCCGGAGGATCGCGAGGAACGAACGCGTGTGGAGTTCGTCGAGCGTCAGACTCGACGCGGCGGCCGCTTCGGCTTCGGTCACAGCTCCGGAGTTGACCGCCCGAAGGAAGAAGTTGAGCAACCCCTGTCCGGTGGCGGCGTCGTCGAAGACCTCGCCCACCAGGGTCGCCTGGGCCGCCTGGTCGACGAAGTTGCGGAGCCGGGTTCCCGCACTCTCCACACCTTCGAGGAAGAACGAGTAGACGGCGGCGTATCGTGTCGGGAGTTGCGCAGGGTGGAGATCCCATCCCTGGTAGTAGGCGTGAGCGAGTGAGTGCCGGATGTGCCCGTAGTGCAACCGCCACGCCTCGTGGACCGATTCACGGTTGGCCGCGAGCTGCGTCGCGGTCGGGTTTTCGCCACGGTGGAGGGGTACCGGCATGACGTTGGTGCCTCCGTCCGACAACCACACGCCGGTGCCGCCGAGCGACACCTGCTGCACGTGGCGGGCGAAGTCGCACGACGGGTGCGCCATGTGCTGATAGCGCGCCGTGATGTTGCAGCTGGCGGTGTAGTCGTACGTCCCGAAATGGGCGCCGGTCACCCGCCCGGCGCCGGCGTCGACGATCCGCCGCACGTTGACCCGGCCTTCATCGTCGAAGATCGTCTGCGTGAGTTCGACCATCACCTCGAAGGGGATCTTCCCGCCGGGCAGGCCGTGGCGCCGTTCGATGAGTTCGAGTGCAGACGCAAACACCGCCGCCTGGTCGGGATGGGTGATCTTGGGCAGCGTCACGACGAAGTTGTCGGGCAGCTCTCCCGACGATCTGTCCAGGAGCGCACCCACGAAAACGTCGAGCGTGCGCAGCGAGCGCATGTGCAACTCCGGTGAGAGCGGCTTGACCCGGATACCGATGAACGGCGGCAGGGTGCCCTGGTCCATGCCCATCCACACCTCGGCGGCGGCGGCTCCGGCGTGCCCGTCCTCCTCCTCATCGCTGCGGTTTCCGTACCCGTCTTCGAAGTCGATCCGGTAGTCCTCGACGGGTTCGCGGTCGAGCTTGTCCCGGATTCGTGCATACAACTCGGGCGGTGTGGTCTCCGGATCGAGGCGCAGCGCGGCGATGAGCGACGCGTGATCCGGTGCGTACTGGTCGAGTGCTTCCAGCGCCAGCGATCCGAGCCGGGCGGCGGTGGTGGCACGGAACAGGTGGGCGCCGCCGTACACGGTGTGAACCGGTTGCCGGTCGCCGCGCTCTCCCGGATAGCGCGCCGCGACATGCCGGTTCGCCTGGTCGAGGCGGGCCGCAAGGAGATCGAGGTCTGATGGGGTCAACGCCGTCGGCATGTCAGCACTCTATGCCCGGACGACTGGTGAGGCCACGATGACGGCGGTACCGTCGCAGCATGTCGACGATGCTGGTCCGGAACGCCGAGGTGCTGGTCACGATGGACGCCGCGCGGCGCGAGATCCGCGACGGCGGGCTCTTCGCCCGGGACGGATTCATCGAACAGGTGGGGACGTCCGGCGAGCTTCCGACGACCGCAGATCGCGTCGTCGACGCCGCCGGCCACGTCGTGATTCCCGGTCTCGTCAACACCCACCACCACTTCTATCAAACACTCACAAGGGCCGTGCCCGCCGCCCAGGACGCCGGGCTCTTCACCTGGCTCACGACGCTGTATCCGATCTGGGCCCGGATGACACCGGACGACATCCGGGTGTCGACGCAGGTGGCTCTGGCCGAACTCGCCCTATCGGGATGCACCACGGCGGCCGACCACCTCTATCTCTTCCCCAACGGCTCCCAGCTCGACGACGAGCTCGAAGCAGCTTCCGAACTGGGTCTCCGGCTTCACGCCTCCCGCGGCTCGATGAGCCTCGGGGAGAGCGACGGAGGTCTTCCACCCGACAGCGTCGTGGAGGACGAAGATGTGATCCTCGCCGACACTCAGCGCGTCATCGACACCTACCACGATCCACGCCGCGGGGCCATGACCCGGATCGTGGTGGCGCCCTGCTCGCCGTTCTCGGTGACCCGGGGGCTGATGACGGAGTCGGCCGCGCTCGCCCGCAGCGCCGGGGTGAC
>JBFIQU010000254.1:0-2175 GCA_041609395.1 Acidimicrobiia bacterium
ACGAAGTTGACGGCGTGTACCTCGGCCTCGGCATCGACGAGTACTCCGACGAAGGTCGGCGCTACTCCGAGGAGTTCGCCCGTCGCCGCGGGTTGAACCTGGAGGTTGTCGACCTGGCGACCGAGGTCGGCTTCACCATTCCCGGGGCGGCTACCGATATGCGCCGGGTCCCGTGTTCGGTATGCGGTCTGTCCAAGCGGTACCTGCTGAACGACGCAGCTCGCCGCGGCGGCTACGACGTGCTCGTCATGGGCCACAACCTCGACGACGAGGCAGCCATGCTCTTCGGCAACGTGATGCAGTGGAACGCCGAGTACCTCGGACGGCAGCGACCCGTGCTGCCGGCGACCGACGACGGCCTGATCAAGAAGATCAAGCCCCTGATCCGGGTGGGAGAGCGAGAGACGGCAGCATACGCGGTGCTGACGGGCATCGAGTACGAGATCGACGAGTGTCCGATGGCGAGCGGCAACCGCGCCAACCGGATCAAGGAGTATCTGAACATCATCGAGGACCGTTCCCCGGGCACGAAGAGCCAGTTTTTGTTCGGCTTCCTCGATCGCGCCGCGCACCGCTTCGACGAAGATGCGGGCAAGGCCGAGCTGGGCGAATGCGCCGACTGCGGTCAGCCCACCACGGCCGAGGTCTGTGCGTTCTGCCGGCTTCGCGCCCGGATGGCTGCGGAATGAACCCGGGCAAGCCGTTCATCCCGGGCGACGTGTGTCTGCTGATCGACAACAAGGGCCGGCGATATCTCATCGACCTCGGCTCCGGCGAGACCTTCCACTACCACGGCGGGATGGTGGGTCACGACGAGGTCATCGGCCGTGCCGAGGGTTCCGTGATCAAATCGTCGTCCGGCACCAAGCTGCGCGCGTACCGTCCCCGCCTAGCCGACTACATCCTCGCCATGAAGCGTGGAGCACAGGTCGTCTACCCGAAAGACATCGGGCCGATCCTGATGTACGGCGACGTCGGGCCCGGCATGACGGTCCTCGAGGCCGGCACGGGATCCGGCGCACTGACGATGGCGCTGGTGCGCGCCGTCGGGGCGGAAGGCCGTGTGGTGTCGGTCGAACGCCGTGAGGACCACGGCCGCCACGCCCGCAGGACGATCGAGCGGTTCTTTGGAGGTCTTCCCCAGAATCTCGATCTACGGAGCGGAGAGGTGGAAGACCACGTTGCGGACGTTCGTCCCGATCGAATCGTCCTCGACATCCCGGAGCCGTGGTCCGTCGTGGAGCCGGCTGCGGTCCATCTCCAGCCGGGAGGCGTCTTCGTCGCGTACCTGCCGACCGTGCCCCAGGTGCAACAGCTGCGCGAGGTGATGCGCGGGTCGCGGGCGTTTCCGGAACGGACGACGTTCGAGGTCTTGATCCGGGAGTGGGCGGTGGAGGGACGCAGCGTCCGTCCCGAACACCAGATGGTCGGTCATACCGGGTTTGTCACCGTAGCCAGGAAGGCGGAGCCCCCCGCAGCGGAGGATTAGCCGTTACGGCTCGATGAAGATGCACTCCCCGGGGCATTCCTCAGCCGACTCGACCACGAGGTCCAGCTGGCTGTCCGGGAAGTTGGCGAGGCCCTCGGCGCCCTGCGGGTTGCCTTCGGCTTCGGCAAAGATCTTGTCGCCCTCGCGCACGTACGCCAAACCGTCGTCGAGGAGGACAAAGACGTCGGGGGCAATCTCCTCGCACAGGCCGTCGCCGGTACATAGGTCCTGGTCGATCCATACTTTCACGGTGGTAATACTCCTGTGGGTACCTGCACAGGATGATAACGACCGACCCCGCACAAGCAACGAAGCGACGGTCTGCGACCACCCCGATCGGCGGCTGCGGGATGTCAAACGCAAAAGATCGACTGTTCAGAGGGCGGTCGTATACTGCACAAGGTCTGGGCTAGGACTACCGATACTGATGGATCATGACTGAGCGTTCCCACGACGGAGAGCACAACCTCCAAAGCACGGTCGAAATGCTCGAGGAGGAGATCGCGATCCTCCGCCGCCGTCTCCAGGACGCCCCGCGCCGGGTCCGGGTCCTGGAGGAGCGACTGCTCGAGAGCAAGGAGCAGCTCATCCAGGCACGCGGGCAGAACGAAAAGCTCACCGCCGTCCTCGAGGAGACCCGGGAACAGCTCGCCATCCTTCGCGAAGAAGTCGAGAAGCTCACAGCA
>JBFIQU010000255.1:0-2143 GCA_041609395.1 Acidimicrobiia bacterium
ACTGACGCCGAACAGGACGGACGTCTCGATGGTCGGACAGCGTTCTTGAAACAGCCGGGTCGCCGCGATGAGGTCGTTGGCACCTTTCCGAACCGGCCATCCGTCGGCCTTCGGCATCGTCGTACCGGTGTGGTACTCGACCGGGTCGCGCCGCGCCAGCCCCCGGTACTCCATCACGACGACGATCACCCCGAGGTCGGCCGCCAGCTGCTCGGCGTGGTGCCGCCAGGACTCGATCGTGTGAGTATGTCCGTGGGCAACGACGACGAGCACCGTCGGGTCTTCTACCGGAGCGGCGTACATACCCGGCGCCGGTTCCGGTTCCGTTGCAGGCGAGTCGGTAACGTCGATCGTGAAGTTGATGGTGGCCGGATTCCGGTCGATGCAGGACACCGGGGCCGGCGCCCCGGATTCGTCTTCTGCGTCGTCGCCGTCGACGTAGTCGTCGTCGTAATCGTCGTCGTGGTCGTCGTCGTCGTGATATCCGGCGTAGCCGGAGGTTGCCGGGTCCGGGTCGGATGCATGAGCCGGCGCGATGGGGGCGCTCCCCGCGCCGAGCAATGCAACGATGAGCAAGGAAACCCACAGGGGCTTGAACACTGCGGACATGTCGGGCCCTCCTCTCGGGAGATCCCGGCAACCGCCGCAGCTCGACCTCTTCGAGCCTTCCGGGATGTCGTGGCGACCAGCTTCGGTCGGATCAGCCGTGGGAACCATCGGGGAACACCCCGAACGATCCCCCGACGCTCTCCAGCTAATTGCCGGTTCCCGAAGCCGGGTTCCGCTTCCGGAGCGCCGATGATGCGGACCCGGCCATCATGGGAACGATCATGAATCCCGATCGTCTGCAGGAACTCCTGGATTCTCCACTCGAGCATTCGCCGACCCGGCGGCGCTGGCTGCCGGCTGTGATCGCGTTCGTGTCGGTGGGAATCGCCGTCACGGCCGTCGCCGTGGTGACCAACTCCGGCGAGCCTGAATCCCGGACTTCCGCCACCACGGGCTTCGATGCCGCAGCGACGACGTCGGTCCCGCCGTCGACGTCGGCGACGAGCCCTCCTACGACACGTCCTCCGACCCTCGTGCCGGCCGACCCCGCGCCGGTGAACTTCCCGGCGATGACGTCCGACGGAACCCGGGCCGTCATGATCGGCGGTGCTGTGCGGGTCGACGTGCAAGCAGGGACCTACCTCCTCGACCTCGACGGGAGGGCGTGGCTGGGACCGGACAAGGGGGACCTCGAAGACCCGCTCGTGGCCGCAGCTTCGGCCTACGACGCTGAGAGCGGGACCGTTGTCGTGTTCGGAGGGTCGGCGAGACCGCTGCGGTTCTGCTCACCCACGCAGTTCTGTTCCGAGCGCCGCTACGACTCGACGCGGCTATTCGACCCCACATCGCTGCGGTGGGAGTCAATCACCGTTCCGGACGGCCCCATGGGTCGGATCGGCCATGCGATGGTCTACGACACGAACTCGGATCGGATCGTCCTGTTTGGCGGCGCCATCACAGCGGGCAACGACTGGAACGGGCTGCCACTGAGCGATACGTGGATCTTCGATACCAACACTCGCAGATGGACAAAGGGGAGTCCCGTCGAAGCGCCACCGGCGCGCGCCTTCCATGCGATGGCCTACCACCCGGCGCTCGATCGGGTCGTCATGTGGGGTGGTGCCGTGGAGGGTGACGACGATGCGACCGTGTGGCTCTACGACGTCGACGAAGATGCGTGGTCATCGCTCACCGTCGCGGACGCCCCTCCGTCACGCTGGCAGCATTCCATGGGCTACGACCCGGCGCGCGGCGAGATCCTGGTCTTCGGCGGCATCTACGAACAGACCCGGGATCTCGGCAGCGGAATCACCGCAACCGGGATCGATCCGACCAACGAGGTATGGGCCCTGGACATCGAAGGAGGACGATGGGAGCAACGCCGCCCGGCACCCGAGCTGATCTATTCGGGTGGAGCCGTTCACGTCGACGAGCGCTCGAACTTCGTCGTCTGGTCGTTCGGCCACACGATGGTGTACGACCCGATCAACGACTCGTGGACGGACCTGACCGGTCTGCTCACCCCAGCCGGCTGATCTCAGGCGGCGATGGCGACGATGGCCACGACAACCGCGAGCAGCACCACCGCGGCGAC
>JBFIQU010000256.1:0-2125 GCA_041609395.1 Acidimicrobiia bacterium
CGATAGTCGCGGCCCACCAACTCGGCCGGCACGTAGTCACCGCCTGGCGGCGCTCCCGAGTAGAACCGACCCGGGCCGTCGTCGGTCCAGTTGCGAACCGCCGGCAATCCGTTGTCGAGCGTCTGCTCCCACCAGGCGTACTCGCCGAGCTCATCGGTGCCGATCTCGGGCTCGGGGAAGAACGTGTCGGCGAACACGGCGGTACCCGGCGCCGGATCCGCCACGATCACGTCGTACTCGGGATACTCGTCGGGGCGCTCCCGGTAGGCGTGCCGGTAGACCTCCCCGTCCACCCAGCTGCCACCCGGGTGGTGCTTCGCCCAGACCGTGCCGTTGTCCACGAAGATCTGGCCGGTCTTCGACGCGTCCCACCGCAACAACCGGTGCCCGGAGTAGGTGAACCCATCATCAGGGCCGACACGTGACACGGCCTCGAGGTTCATCCTGCGCAGGAAGGTCCGAGTGGCGTTACCCGTCTCGCCCAGATCGTCGACGTGATAGAAACCCTGGTACATCGTGCGGCCGGTCAGTCCGTCGATACGGATCTCCCGGTAGCCACCCCACGGCTGGAGCACATCCGCGTGGTTGCCCGCCCAACCCTCGACGTCATAGGGCCCGGTGCGGTCGCGATCGTCGGCGCCGCGCAAGTACACGCCGGCGACGTGAACGTTCTGGATCTGCAACAGCACCGTCGGTGCTGCCACGTCGATCCCCTCCGACAGATCGTTCCCGCCGATCAGCAGACCCTCCAGGTGCACGATCCGGTTCTCGTCATTGCCCGACCGATCGCGAATCATCAGTGCCCGGCGGTCGGTCGCCGACCCGGCCGGGCTGGCGTAGTTCGAGATGTCCCACTCACCGCCGATCCACACCACGTTCCGGCCGCCACGCAGCGCCACCTGGCCGGTGATCTTCTCCGGCGCAGCGATCCGGTAGTCGACCTCGGGATCGAGATCGAACGCACCGCCTTCCGATGGAACGACGAACTCCTCGAATTCCTCCCACCCATCGGGCGGCGCCCAAGTCAGCGGTTCGTCGAGCCCCTGGGCGTGAGCGGCGCCGTGCCCGCTCCACACCAGCAGCGCGACCAACGCGACAGTCCTGACTCGCACGTCAGTCCTCCTGCCGGCGCGATCGCGGACCACCGGCCGGGCGGGGGATGCCGGCCCGATCAGAGGTGCGGTTACCACGGGGACGTTTGGTTGCCGCTAGGTGCATGTAGGAAGCTGCGATGATACGGCACCCGGGATCGCTCCGCACCTCGGCGGGAGGCGCGCTTGCGGCATCACTAGGGCGTGCACGCCGGTCAGGGCCCCGAGCGGCGAGCGAATCCGTTTCGAGCGACCCGCATGAGGTTCCGGAATCCGAGACGAGCGCCATACGACCCGACGCCAAACGCGGCCCGCAGGTCGTCGGCGTGCATGGCGCGGCGACTGTCGGCCGCCCGTGCGAACCGGAGCCACTCGCCCATTGACAGCCCGTTGGCGCGCGCCGCCAGCGAATCGCCCCAGAGCTGACACCAGGTCATCCCGGGCTTCGCCGGTGGCAGCGGAGCGACCTTCTCACCGATCAGCGAGCGGTACATGGCGGCGGGGAGATTGACGCCGGCCATGGCGCCAGGGTGGTGCCACAGGCTGTTGCGCGGGTTGATCTCCAGCAGCCTGAACGATCCGTCCGGGGCTCGTTTCAGGTCGACTTTGGCGACTCCGAAGAAGTCGAACGCCTCGAGTACCTCACGGCCCATGGAGCGTACGGCCTCGTCTTGGGTGATCTCCACTGCGGTCGACTGCCCGAACGCAGCCGGGCGTGTACGAATCTTGCGGCCCGTGAACTCACCGATCGTGACGTGGTCGGCGTCCACGAACGTGTGGTAGCTGACGACGTTGGTCTCGTCGCCGGGGATGAACTCCTGGACCACCAGGAGCGTGCCCCGCAGTTCGGGCCGCGCCCAAACGCTGCGGAGCTCGTCGGCGTCATCGACGAGCAGGGCCTTGGCGCCCCGGGCCACCGGCTTCCATGTTTGCTCTGGTCTCCGGCGCACGACCGGTTTGACCACGGCCGGGAACGGCGCCTCGTCGACTGGCGCCGCCTCGCTGCCGGCATGGCCAAAGACGGTCTTGGGCAC
>JBFIQU010000257.1:0-2123 GCA_041609395.1 Acidimicrobiia bacterium
GCGACTCAACGAGCTTCTCGACGCGAGTGGCCGGTGGCCTCACGGCCGCCTCGACTCGGTCGAGCAGACCCGGATCGGCGAGGAGTACGGGTTCAGCGGCGGCGCGGTCTACCGACTCGCCGCCCGGACCGCGTCGGGACCGGTGAGCCTCGTCGCCAAGTTCGGGGATCACGCCGGGGTCGAACGGGCTCAGCGGTTTCACCGCGATGCCGGGAACCACCTCACGGGCCACATCCCGGAGCTGTTCGCGGCCGAGAGTGACGGGGAGGAGGGTCTCATGCTCATCGAGGACATCGGCGAGGCGACACAGGGGGACGACCTCGTCGGTTGCAGCCCGAACCGCGCCGGCGCCGTCGTCGACATCGTGGCGGAGCTGCATGCTGCGACCTGGCGTCCGGCCGGAGAGCGCCCGGCGGATCTGGTCGGGTGGACACGCCCGGCGCCCGATCCCGCACGGTGGCGAGCGTTGCTCGATCGGGCCACGTCGCGGTATCCGAAACCCTACGAATCGTACGGATCACGGCTGGACGACCTGCCCGGAAGAGCAGCTGGCGCCGTCGGAGCACTGGCATCGGGTCCGACGGCTTGGGTTCACCACGATCCTCACCTCGACAACGTCTTGTTCCGCGGCGACGACACCCCCGTCCTGCTCGACTGGTCCGAAGCCGCGACCTCCCATCCGGCATTCGACGTCGCAGCACTGCTCGTCGGGTACTCGTTGCGAGACGACGCCGCGCTGGAGCCCGCCGACCTCATCGACCGGTATACAGACGTTTTGGACAGCAACGGCGTCGCGTTCCCCGATGTCGCGGACGCGGCGCAGCTGGCGATGCTGAGGCTGGTTCAGGGCATGATCTCGTGGCAGGGAGCCCGCTCCGACGATCCGGGGCGCAAGCGGCAGCTGCGGGACTCCTCGGTAGCGAGGGTCGAGGCTGCCGTAGGCTGGATGGGACGATGACCGCTGCGCCGTTCGTTCCTGCGGATTTCGACGTGCCCGAGTCGTTCGAGGGCGCCGGCTTTCGGCTCGAACCGCTCGGACCGCAGCACAACGAGCGGGATCACGCCGCCTGGATGTCGAGCATCGACCACATCCGGGCCACGCCGGGCTTTCCGGACGGCGACTGGCCTTCTGCGATGTCGCTGGAGGAGAACCTGGCCGATCTCGAGAGGCACGCTCGACACTTCGAAGAGCGGCGAGGGTTCACGTACTCAATTCTGGACGGCGACGAGGTGATCGGGTGCGTCTACATCTACCCCACGACGCGGCCCGGATACGACGCCGACATCCAGTCCTGGGTGACCGAGAGCCGGGCTGCGATGGACGTGACCGTGCGCAGCACGCTGGCCGAGTGGCTGGTCCGGGAGTGGCCGTTCGCAGCTCCCCATTACGACGTTTGAAGGCAGCCCGCATTCACGATCCGGCACGACCGGGCGCTGCGCCGCTCCTCGCTCGCTAGTTCAGGAACCGGTTGAGGTCGCCGACGGTCGGATCGGTGTCCGCGATGAACGCTTCTACGTTGTCGTGAGCGAGGGTGTCGGAGTACTGGACCGGCGGGCTCTTCATGAAGTACGACGACGGCGCCAGCAGCGGCCCGCCGACCCCGCGGTCGAGAGCGAGTTTGGCGCAGCGCACGGCGTCGATGACGACACCGGCCGAGTTGGGTGAATCCCACACTTCGAGCTTGAGTTCGGCGTTGAGCGGAACGTCGCCGAACCCCTTGCCCTCGACCCGGATGTAGGCCCACTTGCGGTCGGTGAGCCAGGGCACGTGGTCGGATGGGCCGATGTGGATGGAATCGGCCTGGATGGCGCGATCTATCTGCGAGGTCACCGACTGGGTCTTGGACTTCTTCTTCGATTCGAGCCGGCTCCTCTCGAGCATGTTCATGAAGTCCATGTTCCCGCCGAAGTTGAGCTGGTACGTGTTCACCACTTCGACGCCGCGCGCCTCGAACAAGCGGGCAAGGGTGCGATGAACGAGCGTGGCGCCGACCTGAGACTTGATGTCGTCGCCGATGATCGGTACGCCCTTGTCGCGGAACCGCCCGGCCCACACCGGGTCGGATGCAATGAACACGGGAATGCAGTTGATGAAGGCAACACCGGCTTCGAGAGCGGCTTCC
>JBFIQU010000258.1:0-2080 GCA_041609395.1 Acidimicrobiia bacterium
ACCTCGATCAGCAGATCTTCCATACCGTCGACGCGTTCGATGGCCGCGTCACGATCGATGAAGCGAGAAGCCGGGGATGGTGGCGGGGCGTCGCCGCTCCTGCGGGTCGCGCCCAGTTGTTCGATCGTCGCAAAGAGCTCGGCGGCCTGAAACGGCTTGGACACGTAGCCGTCCATCCCGGCTTCGAGGCACCGTTCCCGGTCTCCATCCATCGCGTGAGCCGTCAGTGCGATGATCGGGATTCGGTCGCCGTCCGTGGCCTCGTTCTCGCGGATGAGGCGGGTGGCCGCCAGGCCGTCCATCGTCGGCATCTGGATATCCATCAGAACGACGTCGTAGCGATCCTTGGCGACGGCTCGCACCGCGTGTTCCCCGTCGGAGACCGCAGTCACCCAGTGCCCCCGTTTCTCGAGCAGCCGGATGGCCAGCCGCCTGTTGGTGGGGCTGTCGTCGGCAACGAGGATTCGCAGCGCCGGGCGGCGCTCCCGGAGCCAGTGGCGTGTCACGAGCGGGTCGTCGTCTCCGGCCAATGAGGCGACGGCGGCGACGGCCTCCACCAGCTCCCCGGGGTCGAGAGGCGCCGACAGGTATCCGGCCACCCCGAGTCTTCGCAGGTCGCCCGCATCGCCGCGCTCCCCGGCGGGCACGACCGTGATGAGCCGGGTGCCGCTGTCCTCGAGTCGCTCGAGCATATGGGCGGCTTCGCCGGTCGGATCCCGCTCGACGTGGAGAACGACGACGTCGGGAGGGGTCTGGTCGGCACGTCCGCCGACCTCATCAGCGTCGGCGGCGGCCACGACCGTCATGCCCGCTTGACGCAGGATCTCGACGGTGTTGCGCCGATGTGCCGACGAGGCTGCGACGACGAAAGCAGTGAGGCGATCGCGCCGCTCGTGGCGCGCCGGCGCGGCCAGGAGATCACCGCTCGGTCGGTCCATGACGGCGGTGAACCAGAAGGTGCTGCCGCGACCGACCTCGCTCTCTGCCCAGATCCGCCCACCCATGGCTGCGACGATCTTGGCGGTGATGGTCAGGCCGAGGCCGGTACCGCCGTAATTGCGGGTTGTGGACGCATCGGCCTGGGTGAAGGCTTCGAAGATGTCGGCGAGCTTGTCGGCGGGGATGCCGATGCCGGTGTCGGAGACGCCGAGGCGAATCGGGATGACGGCGTCGGCCTCCTGACCCGCGGCCACGCTCACCTCGATTCCGCCCACGTTCGTGAACTTGATGGCGTTGCCGATGAGGTTGAAGAGAACCTGCCGCAGCCGGCCCGGGTCGCCGACCACGGCGTCGGGGACGTTGGCGGCAATGGCGGGCCGGAGCGAGAGACCCTTCTGTGCGGCGCGTGCGCCGAAGGCGCGGATTGTGTCTTCGACGGTCTCGCGCAGCGAGAAGGGAATGGACTCGAGTTCCAGTCGCCCGGCCTCGATCTTGGACAGGTCGAGGATGTCGTTGATGAGGTCGAGCAACGAATTGACGGCAGACTTGGCCGTCCCGAGGTATTCCCGCTGCTCCGGCGTCAAGTCGGTGGACAATGCCAGCTCGGTCATGCCGAGGATCGCGTTCATCGGCGTCCGGATCTCGTGGCTCATGTTGGCGAGGAACTCGGACTTGGCCCGGTTGGCGACCTCGGCCTCGTCCTTGGCCTTCTTGAGCTCGAGTTCGAAGGCCTTGCGGGCGCCGATGTCTCGCGACACAGCCTGGATCTCGACCGCTCGGCCGCTCTCGTCGCGCACGGTTCGGCTCGTGGTCTCGAACCATACCCACGACCCGTCCTTGGCGGATGTGCGGTAGGTCGCGGATTGCACGTCAAGGCCGCGCTGGTGTTCGAAGGCAGCCTCGATGGAAGCCCGATCATCGGGATGCATGAGGTCGTAGGCGTTCTGTCCGACGAGTTCGTCCGGTGCGAAGCCGAGCAGCGCCTGCGACGCCGGGGAGGCATACAAATAGACCCCGTCGCGGGTGTGGCGGGAGATGAGGTCGGTGGCGTTCTCGGCGAGCAACCGGAATTCGTGCTCGCTGCGGCGCAGTGCCTCCTCGGCCTCGAGCCGGTCCGTCACGTCCCGCGAGTTGATGACCC
>JBFIQU010000259.1:0-2076 GCA_041609395.1 Acidimicrobiia bacterium
CTTCGCCAAGTGATACTCCAGGGTCCGCGGCCCCCACCCCCGGTTCGCCAACCGCAGCTCAACGATCCGCGCCTCGACCTCGGCCGCCATCTGATGCGGACACGACGCCGGCCGCGACGACCGATCCACCAGCCCCGCCATTCCCTGCTCGGCATAGCGCCGCAGCCACCGATGCACCGTCTGTCGCGTCACCCCATACCGGCGAGCCACATCCGTCACCGGCGCCCCCTCCAAGACCTCCGACACTGCCTTGAACCGCTGCTCCACCACTCCCAGCTCCACGAGCACAACCACGGCCCTCCCTCGATCGGCGACGATGTCGACCTATCGAAGAAGCCCAGGCCCGGACAGGCACGGATTTCGCGGACTGTCACACAGGAACCGAACACGGTGTCGCACACCTACCGAAACCGCGTCCACGAACTGTCGCACACCTACCGCAGCCACAGTGTCAAGTATCTACCGGAACCGCACAATTCTCTGACGGACAACAGACGGACAAGATTCCAGTCATTGCCAGAACCGGCCGAGGGAGACCCCCGAAAGACTCAATCAAACAAAGGGTTTTTCGAGTGGGCCCGGCAGGACTCGAACCTGCGACCAACGGATTATGAGTCCGGTGCTCTAACCAACTGAGCTACGGGCCCGGCTCGATTGTACGGGCGTCCCAAGCCGTCCCACCGCTACCCTCGCCTCGGTGGATCCGACCACCGCCGACCTCCTCGCCGACCTCACCGCATCCTTCGACGACGTCGCGCGCGGCCGGCTCATCGGCGTGTACCCGTTCGGCTCCGTTGCCTGGGGTGACTACGTCCTCGGCACGAGCGACGTCGACGTCATGGCGGTGATCGACGGCTCGATCGCCAGCCCGGCCGGGGCTGCGGCACGCTGAGCGGCGCTCGCCAGGTCCAACCCGCCCATCGCCGGCCTGGAGGTCGTCGTGGTGAGCGCGGAGCACGCGGCGGAGCCTTCCAGCCCACCGCTCGTCGAGATCGAGTTCGGGACGTTCCGAGACGCGGGCTGGGCGATGGACATCACCGAGCGAGGCGAGAGCAAGGACGACGGCACGAATCTGGCAAAGGCAATCATCCTCGAGACCGGGGCTCGGTTTGCGGGGCCACCGCCGAGCGAGGTGTTCGAACCCGTCCCAAAGGAGTGGCTGGCCGATGCCGCCGTCGCAGAACTCGAGTACTGGGCCAGCCGCCCGACGATCACCGGCGAGCCGAACCGGGTTCGCACGGCGATCTTCAACGCGTGCCGAGCGCGGCGTTTCGCGAGCGAAGGCTCCCTGTGCTCGAAGCGCCAAGGTGGCGAGTGGGCGCTGCGCCGCCCGGAGACGGTCTACCCGGATGCGGTCGGCCGCGCGCTGGCGCTTCAGGCCGGCGATCCCGTCGCATTCCCCGACGACCGCGCCATACACGAGACCGTCGCGCAAGCCCTCCGGACGCTCACCGGCCGCGGCTGATCGCACGCCCGGACGGCCGCGCAACGCCGCTCGCCGAGATTGCGTCATCCGCCTCGGCCGTGTCTCCGTAATTAGTATTAAGAACGGCAGGAGAAAGGAACATCATGCGCCGTCTCATCGTCATCGCAATCGCCGCCCTCGTCGGTGGCGCGCTGTTCGCGCCGGCCGCAGTGGCCGACGGCCACGAGGCCATGGTCGAGGTCGAGCACCGCATCAACGGCAAGGCCGCCGGCGCCAAGCTGCTCGGTGACCCGAACGCGCTCGGCAAGGAAGCGACCGTCGACGTCTACGTCAACGACGGCCTGTTCCTCGACGACTTCGAGTTCGGTAGCGTCGCCGGCCCCGTGGCGCTCCCGCCGGGCACCTACAACATCAAGGTCGAGGTGAACGGCACCGGCGTCTTCATCATCGATCAGGACGTCACCGTCGCCGGGGGCGACAACGTCCGCCTGGTGGCCCGCTTCGGCCAGGGCGGCGCCCCGACCCTCGGCGTGCGTCCCGCCTGACACACACCCAACCGATCATCGGGGGCGGCTGCGGCCGCCCCCGATGCGCGTGCAGGGGAATCGCCCCTTTTCAGGGCAGGAAGGTCTTGCAGAACGGTCCCGGTA
>JBFIQU010000260.1:0-2067 GCA_041609395.1 Acidimicrobiia bacterium
ACCGGACCACTGGCCGCCGAGGCGACCGGTGCCCCCGCCCTGGGTAATGTACAGCGTTCCTGGAGCGCGGCATGGGAGGACGGACGCGCGCCACCCGCTTGGGCCGCCCCCCGCGGTCCATTCGAGCCGGAAACAAGACGCTGAGCACCGGATCGGATCGGGCGCGGACGTGCGCCGGATTTGCAGGCCGCGCCCAGGCGGCGACTACGGCGACAGCCTGTACTCGATCCCCGCGACGAACCGGTGCGGGCCCCCCTCCCCCCCATGCGTCCCCAGGTCGCCGGAGACCCGGACCGCGATCCGCCGACCGAGTGCGGTTTCGAGACCGGCTCCGGCCCGACCGTAGCCAGCCTGGTATCCGTCTTCCAGGAGGAACCCACCGCCCGCGCGCAGCAGCGCCGTTGCCGTCGAACCGAGTGGAAGGCGGAGCTCGACGCCGCCATCAAGTGCCCCGTACGGCGCCCCGGCCATGATCCCCACCTCGATGCGGACCCACTCGGTCGCGAGCGGCACGGTCGCGTGTAGCGACCCGGTCACCGATCTGTCGGAGCCCTCGTGATTCACGGAGTACCCGAAGCCGGCTCGGATACCTACGCCCGTCGCGAGCTGTGCGGCGATCGGCTCGACGAGGAGCAGCAGCGCGAGCAGAGGCAGACCTGCCCGCGGGGGTGGGTGGAGGGTCGACCGCGCTCCGGAAGACCAGCCGGGCGGGGACCAACTACGGAAAGAGCCCAGGGAGAACATGTTCCACCTCGCCACGCACTCACCCACCGAAGGATGGGGGCTGGAACGAGCGGGTGACGCTTCCGCGCCCTCAGACCGAGCGTAAATATGGATTTCTTGGTCCAGGAATCAAGATCTCAGGGCGCCTCGAGGGCCTTCCGGTCACCGTCGGGATGAGCGCGGTCTCCGCCTCGACCCCACGCCGCTCTACTACTACCGGGAGTTGCAGGGTCTGAGGGACCCGCTCCATTTCCGAGCCCCGTAGGGCGGCATCATGCCGCGTACCGGAGCACGGCGAGGAAGTGGCAAGCCGAGCCGGCCAGCACGAAGAGGTGCCACAGAAAGTGGCCGTACGGGATGCGGCGGGAGGCGTAGAACCAGACCCCGGCGGTGTACGCGATGCCACCCGCCACGAGCCACAGGATTCCGGGAAGGGGCATGGCGAGGACCAGGGGACGAATGGCGATCACGATCAGCCAGCCCATGATGAGGTAAAGCGCCGTGGACAGCCTGGGATACCGCACGCCGGCCGTCAGCTTGTAGCACACCCCGAATGCGGCGGTGCCCCAGACGAGCCCGAACAAGGTCCATCCCCAGGGTCCGGCCAGGACGCCGAGAGTGAACGGGGTGTAGGTGCCGGCGATCAGCAGGTAGATGGCCGCGTGATCCAGCCTTCGAAGACGCTCCTTCAGCCGGCCGATCGGTGCCGCGTGGTATGAAGTGGAGGTGAAGTAGAGCAGGACCATCGTCGCCGCGAAGACGCTGCTTCCGACGATGGCCGTCGCCGTTCCACGGGTCACGGCGCTCACGATGAGGATCGGCGTGGCCGCAAGGGCGCCCAGCAGGCCAACACCGTGGCTGAAACAGTTCGCGAGTTCTTCTAGAGGTCTCGGTGAGGTGCCGGTCATGCCGGTTCCGCATTGTTGGTTAGCTGTATTCGGCACCCGGTGGGGCGACGCCGTCGTGTCTCCGTGGTGCCTGCCGAGCAGGGTACCGGCCGCCTGTCCTACCCGTCCGCCGTGCCTCGGTGCCTCCGGGCGGCTCGGGTTTAGAAGGGAAGCGACCGCTCCCGCGACGCCCCCCCGTGGACTCCGACCTGCCCTGGCGGCGCCTTCGCGGTGACGAGACCTTCCGACGCGGGTGCACCCGACCGCGTGCCTGCCGAGGCCGACGTGGCACGCGGGCCACGCAGAGTCTCACCCTGTTCCTCGCGGCTGAAGCCGACTGCCCGGAGAGCGATGACCCCGGACGTCCTCATTACCGCCGGCGTTCTCGCCTGCGTCTTCGCCGCGCTGGCCCTCGACCTGTGGACCCCGGACGCGGTACTGCTGGTCGGGCTGACGG
>JBFIQU010000261.1:0-2056 GCA_041609395.1 Acidimicrobiia bacterium
ATGGTCCGGTTCAGAGAGGCGGCCGCCCGCGGAGAGATCTGAGCCCGATACTCAGCCTGCCGTCCACCACGACCAGTTCGTCGGTGTGATCATGATCACGGGACCGTCCGGCGGTTGCTCCCGGTATGGCTCGTACTTTGCCGCCAGAGCTCGCAGCGCCGTGTCGAACTCCGTGCCGGCGGCGACGACGGTGGCCGTGCCGTCGACCCGTACCCAGAACAGGTGGGACCAATCGTCGTCGTAGCGATCGACGAGGACCGACACCCGCGGGTCGCTGGCGATGTTGCTCAACCGTTGAAGGCGCCGTGTCGACTTGGGTTTGTGATCGATCGCAGTGACGATCGTGGTCCCGGTCACGGCGAACGTGATCGGTACGACGTGAGGCGCACCGTCGGGACGGACGGTGGCGAGCCGCGCAATCGGAGAAGCAGCGAAACGGTCACGGGCTGCGGCGAGGTCCATGGAGCGAGGCTATCGCCCGTCGCCCGGGAGTCGCTCTCACTCTTGACACTTTCCACTACGGGCGTAGTGTTTACAGTCCGGTGGGCCGGGAGGGAAGCCGGATGTCATACGAAACACCGCAGGTGGCGCCGATCGACGTCAACGTGCCGCGCTTCAACCAGGCCGTCCTTGCCGTCATCATTGCACTCGCCTTCGTCGTCCAGCTCGAGTGGCTCGTCGCGATTGCCTTCGGCATTCTCCTGGTCTCGTTTGTCGGCGGTCCGTCCGTGGCTCCGCTGACCCAGCTCTATGTCCGCTGGGTGCGTCCCCGCCTCGACCCCGGCGGCCCCACCGAAACCGAGGATCCCCGCCCCCCGCGGTTCTCGCAGCTGCTCGGCACCGTGTTCCTCGGAGCCGCCGTCATCGCGTTTCTCATCGGCTTCCCCGTGGCAGGGTGGATACTCGCCCTCATCGTCATGGCGCTGGCTGCTCTCGCCGCAACGACGCGCATCTGTGTCGGCTGCATCCTCTACGAGAAGGCCGTGCAGCGGTGATCGCTGCGGCCCTGCTGCGGATCGCGATCGTCGCGGCGGTCGTCCTGATTGCCTTCCTCGTCGTCGGCATCTGGACACGACGGCGCGGTCGTTCGGTCAAGACCACCTTGCCGGCGGGTATCACGGTCGTCATCGGTCCCGATTGCCGGCTCTGCCGTCCGGCAATCGACGCCCTCCGCCACGTCGATCAGGGGATCGACTACCACGTGGTCGACGTCGGCAGGCCGGATGCCGACACCGGGGGGTTGGCGGTCAAGTCGTTGCCTACCGTGGTGGTGGTCGACGAGAAGGGCCGGGTTCTCGTCCGCCGCTCCGGTCATTCGGCGATCAACGACGCGGCGTACATCGTGCGGTCGGCACGCAAGCTCGCCGGCGTCTCCTGAGCGGGAACCGGGTTACGCTCCTATTCATGCCCACGGTCTCCATTCGCACGGCCAGCGCGAGCGATGCGCCATCCGTCGCGGCCGTCTACGTAGCGTCGTGGAACGCCGGCTTTGGTGACCGCCTCGGCCACCGGGACCTCGACGGCACCGCGGTGGGTCGCTGGGCTGCCGATCTCATCGGTGCCAACGATGCGTGGTTTGTGGCCGAACTCGGCGACACCGTCGCCGGCTTTGCCGGTTTGGGGCCGAGCCGCGACCCGGTCGACGGCACGCTCGGCGAACTCGACACCATTGCCGTCGAACCGGGCTACTGGCGGCGAGGGATCGGTCGGGCTCTCATGGACCGATGCCTGTCGGTGCTCGCCGGGCGCTACGCCGAAGCGATCGTCTGGACCCTCGCCGGGTACGAACCGGCGCTGCGCTTCTATGGCGCCACGGGATGGGCTCCCGACGGTGGCTCCAGGGCCGGTGGGACGCAAGTGTCGTTGCGAACCCGGCTGCGCTGAGCCGATCGGCGACGGTGAACGATCTCAGGTTCCGGGCGCGCTCTCGACGACGGTCGAGCCCTTCAACAGGTAGGCCTGGGCCGGGGCGCCCTCATCGAGGAAGTCGGTGAAGAACTCGTTGAGCAGACGCTGGTTGACCGCATCGCCGAAACCGGCTCCGAGTGCCGCATAG
>JBFIQU010000262.1:0-2054 GCA_041609395.1 Acidimicrobiia bacterium
GACACTGGGAACATCTCCCCCGAAACGCGGGTCGGCCCAGTACATGTCGGCCTGCCCCGTGTTCGTCAAGACCACCGCGTGCTCATTCAGCAGTGTCGGGACGACGTCGGGGTCGCCGAGGCTCGCCAGCTCCTCGGCTCGGCGATCACCGGCAGCACCGTAGGCGCGATTCCCGGCGTGGCGTTGTGCCACCTCGCCACGTGCCCGGGAGAGCCGCAACGCAGCGGCGGCATCCGGCACGGCGACGTGAGTATCCAGATCGCCGACGAAGACGAGCCCGGGCCCGCTCACGATCAGATCCGCCGGCGTACGCCCCGGCAGCGGGACGGCTCGGAGTTCCGGAAGCGGCAGCCCGGTGTCGGCGGTGAGGGGAGCGGCATCCCGAATCGCACCGGGTGAAGCGAACACCTCGACGCCGAAGGTCTCCGCGGCCAGGCGTCCTCCCGCCATGCGATGCCTGGGCACCCCCGTTTCCACGACCGCAGCGATGCGGTCTCCGGGTCCGAGCGCGCCGGCAACCGTGGCCGGATCGAGAGGAGCGTCGATGACGACGGCGATGCCTGCGTCGGCGACGAGGTAGCCGCGATGGCCCGGTTCGTTCAGCGGGATCACCTGCACGGCGGCCGATGGTAGGTCCTCGCTAGGCTGCCGCCGTTCGTGGTTCTGCCGACAAGGGGAAGACATGAGCGTTCGCCAGGCCGTCGTACTGGCGGGCGGCCGGGGCACCCGGCTGTGGCCGCTGACCGAATCCAAGCCGAAAGGACTCATCCCGGTAGCGGGGATCCCGTTCATCGAGTTTCAGCTGCGCATGCTGGCCGAGGCTTCGATCGACGAGGTGTTTCTCGCCGTTGGTGACGAGCATGCCGTCGAGTGGCACGCCTTTGCGGATGAATGGCGCGATGCTCCGTCGGTCCGGATCGTGGTGGAGGACGAGCCACTCGATACTGCTGGGCCGGTCGTAGGTCTGCTGCAGGACCTCGACGATCGTTTCCTGGTCCTCAACGGCGATGTGATCTTCGATGCGCCGATTGCGGATTTCGTGGCGCGGGCGCCGGAGGCGGAGGCGGTGATCGCCCTGGTCCGGGTTGACGATCCGAGTGCGTACGGCGTCGTCGTCACCGACCCGGCCGGTATGGTCGTGCGGTTTGTCGAGAAGCCGGCCCCGGGGTCGGCCCCGACGAATACCGTGAGCGCCGGGGTGTACCTCGTCGAACGCAGCGGTCTCGATGGCTACTCGTCCGGCCCGGTCTCATTCGAACGAAGGGTCTTCCCCGATATGGCTGCTCGGAACGGACTGGCCGGTGTCACCGTCGAAGGGGCATGGCTCGATATCGGCACACCGGGCCTGTATCTCGACACCCACGAAGCGATCCTCGCCGGAGAAACGGGGCTGGCGGCGGGCGCCAGCGGCCACGCCGTTGCCGCCACCGCACGGGTCCTGGGCGAGCGCCGGGGCGGATGGTCCTGGGTTGGAGCGGGGGCCATTATCGAAACCGGCGCCACCGTCCGCGAATCCGTGATCCTGGCCGGTGCCACGGTCCACCCGGGAGCGCGGGTGACGCGATCGATAATCGGATGGAACTCCGAAGTGCTACCGGGAGCGACCGTCGCCGGAGAGTCCGTGGTCGGTGCCGACGCCATCGTCGGTCCAGGCTGTGAGAGCGATTCGGGTATGCGTGTTGCTTCGGGTACGAAACTGGGACCGCGCGCCGTTTCGTTCAGACCGCCGCAATGATCGGGCGGGCTCTGGTCGTCGGAGGCGCCGGCTTCGTCGGTTCTCACCTCGTGGATCGCCTCGCCGACGAGGGCACGGCCGTGCTCGTCATCGACGATCTCTCCACCGGTCACCTGGATCGGTTGGCGGAAGCGAGGCGCGTGGGCAAGGTCCAGTTCCATCAGATGGAGATGGCCGCGCCGCAACTCGCCGAGGCGATCACGCGGTTCGACCCGCAGACCGTGTTCCTCCTGGCGGCGCCGCTGGCCGGTGACGCCCTGCCGCTGCGGGACTCCTTCGAACGGTACGTCGATCCGGCGGCAGGCCTGCTCGCGGCCGC
>JBFIQU010000263.1:0-1834 GCA_041609395.1 Acidimicrobiia bacterium
CGCGCCGAGGATCTGGTCGCCGGGTACCACGAGGCCAATCCGCTGCGTCCGGGCCGGCCCAAGGGCGATCTGGCCGGGTCGCTCGGTGTGACGATCGACCAGCTCGACCGGCTCGTCGTTCCCGAAGCGGCCCACCTCGTCGACGACGGGGCCTTCGTGCGGCATCGCAGCCACACCGCCAGCCGCAGCACGCAACAGACGGCCCGCTGGAACGAGGCGCAGGATCTCCTCCGTCGCGAGGGCAACGCCGTGCCGCGAGCCGGGCAGCTCGGGCTGGACGACGAACTCCTCCACGCGCTGATCCGGGAGGGGTCGTTGATACGGGTCGCGGACGACCTGGTCTTCCTACCGGATCAGATCGACGACATCGAGGCACGCCTGATGGAACTCCCCGACGGGTTCTCGGTCGCAGACTTTCGTGATGCCGCCGGGCTCACACGCCGTCACGCGGTGCCACTGCTGGAGTGGTTCGATCGGCGCGGCGTCACCCGGCGTACCGGGGACACCCGGTCGGTCAGACGGCAGTGACCTGCCGGGCGATGACCTGGCGCCGCTCCGATTCGGTGAGGCCTCCCCAGATGCCGTACGGCTCACGAATCGTCAGAGCGAACTCCAGGCAGTCCTGCTGGACCGGACAGACGGTGCAGATCGCTTTTGCTTTCTGCTCTCTTCGTTCTCGCTCGTCCTTGCGTTCCACCGTGCTCGGTGGAAAAAAGAGATAGGAATGGTTACCACGGCATAGCGCCGTCGTCTGCCATGTTCGATCCGGCAATGCGTTCAATGGAACGTCCTCCTCGTCGCGCCTCGACGTCCGCCCCTTTTCACCCTGCGGTTCCGGAGTGCCCTACGGACCCTCTCTCCCCGAAACAGCGAGACCGCAAGCTACCACCCTGGGTGGCGGTCGGCCAGGAAAAACATGGGAAAAACGCTAGCTATTCGCGAACGGGGTCGACCTGGAGGATCACGCCATCCACCCCAACCACCTCGACGACATCGCCTGGAGTGATATCGGCGGCCCGCGTGGAACGGGCCCGCCACTGCGCACCGTCGAGATCGACCACTCCGTCGGGACTGAACGCGTGCTGTGCGATCCCGGTCCGGCCGATGAGATGCTCCCGACCGATCATCCGTGTCGAGAACCGGGCCCGCACCACCGCCGTCATGCCGATACCGAAGAACAGCCCGGCACCCAGAGTGATGGCCAGCACCGTCCACCACACCGGGGCGAAGTGCGGCTCGGCAGAGGTGAACCACAGGCCGCCGACCACCAACCCTGCCGTCCCGGCGAGACTGCGCAGCCCCAGGTCGTTCCGCTGGAAGTCGGCCGCATACAGCCCCACCCCCGCAACGACGAGAGCGACCGCCCACCACCGGACCGGCAGTGTGGCCAGCCCGTAGGCGGACAGCACGAGCGACAGAACGCTGACGGCGGCCATGACCCCCACTCCCGCGGCATAGAACTCGAACGCCGCCAGCGCCAGGCCGGCCACCAGGAAGAACATCGCCGCCTCCGGACGGGCCGCGATGCGAAGCGTCCGGGTCAGCAGGCCGGGCTCGTCGAACCGCACGACTACAGCCGGTTCGGGCCGGACCGAACCATCCTCGTTTTCGACCAAGACCGCCGTCCGCAATTCGACCGGCTCGGGAGCCGCCACGGTGGTGCCGTCGAGAAGAACGATGAGCTGCCCGATCGATGGGGTCACGATGTCCACCAGGCCGGGAATCGGGCCCTCGACGGAACGCCGCTCTACGAGCAGCCGGCGGGGGACGGCACCGAAGCGGTCCGACGGTGCCGCCGGAAGAGGCTCGTCGTCACCGCTCACGGTGGGCAGCA
>JBFIQU010000264.1:0-1816 GCA_041609395.1 Acidimicrobiia bacterium
CCACAACGACCTCGTCGACGTCCACATCCACGACGGCGACCATCCCGGAGGGCGAGGAATAGCCCTCAGCCGGCGGTGATGCCCAGGTTCACGAGGGCGTCGCCCTGGTTCACCAGCCTGCTCACCGAGCAGCCGACGACGACGCCGGGAGTGGGCGCGCGTATCACGGTGGGGCGGGAGCGCAGCGGATCGAAGATCTCGGCAACGGTGGCGCCCTCCTCCACGTGCTGTCCGGGGGACACCCGGATCAGCACCGTGCCGCTGCGGCGGGCCCGGACCCACGTCATCTTCTGGACGACGGTCGACGGCCGGGGCGGCGGTGTGTCGCCATCGATCATGCCGAGCGCCGTCATGAGGCGGATCGTGCCGTCGACACCGGCCTCGACGATCTCTTCGTCGATACGCCCCGCCTCGCCGCCTTCGAACAGCAAGAGCTTCACCCCGCGTGCAGCGGCCGCCTCCCGCAGCGACCCGTCGCGCAACTTGGCCTGCACGAGCAGCGGGACCCCAAACGCCTCGGCCATCCATCGGAGCTCGTCGTCCGTCATGTCGCCGCGCAGCTGTGGCGCATTGAAGCGTCCGTCGGCTCCCGTGTGGAAGTCGACACCGACATCGCACAGCGTCACGATCTCGTTCATGAAGAGATCGGCCAGCCGCGCCGCCAGGCTGCCTCGCGACGAACCGGGGAACGACCGGTTGAGATCACGGCGGTCGGGGAGATATCTCGACTCGTTGACGAACCCGAAGACGTTGACGATGGGCACCGCCACCAGAACCCCGCGCAGCTCCGCAGGCCGGACCCGGTCGAGGAGGCGGCGAATGGTCTCTACGCCGTTGATCTCATCACCGTGGATCGCCGCCGACAGAAAGAGCCGCTTCCCGGGACGGCGGCCGTTCACAACGGCGATAGGCATGGGGAGGGCGGTGCCCGTCGTCAGGCGCGCAATCGGCACCTCGAACCGGTTGGACCGGCCCGGTTCGGTGGTAACCCCGCCGATCGTGATCGCGGTTGCGTCAACCTTTGACACGGTCTCCGACCCGGCGCAACGGCGCGTGCTCTTCGAGGAACGAGATGATGGCCCCGGCAACGTTCACTTTCGAGGCGCCCTCGATACCTTCCAGGCCCGGTGACGAGTTCACCTCGATCACGAGGGGCCCCTGTGATGTCGGGAGCATGTCGACGCCGGCAACGTTGAGACCCAGCGTGTTGGCGGCCCGCACCGCGACCTCGACCTCCTCGTCGCTCAGTTCCAGCACCGCCGCCTTACCGCCACGGTGGAGATTCGACCGGAACTCGCCCGGGGCCGCACTGCGCTTCATGGCGGCGATCACCTTGCCGTCGACGACGAATGCCCGGATGTCGGATCCGCCTGCCTCGGCGACGAACTGCTGGACGAGGATGTTGGCGTCGAGCTGCCGGAAAGCTGCGATGACCGACTCCGCCGCCTTCTTCGTCTCGCTGAGCACCACTCCAATCCCTTGCGTTCCCTCCAGCAGCTTGACTACGAGCGGAGCGCCTCCGACGAGATCGATGAGGCCGTCGATGTCCTTCGTAGAGTGGGCGAAGCTCGTCACGGGCAGCGGCACGTCGGCGCGAGAGAGCAGCTGCAAGGACCGCAGCTTGTCACGGGCCCGGGTGATCGCCTGGGACTCGTTGGCGGGAAACACGCCCATCATCTCGAACTGCCGCACGACGGCCGTTCCGTAGAAGGTGTAGGTCGCTCCGATGCGAGGGATGACCGCATCGAACTCGAGTTTCTCACCACGAAAGATGACCGACGGCCGTCCCGACGCAATGTCCATGTAGCAGCGCAGA
>JBFIQU010000265.1:0-1812 GCA_041609395.1 Acidimicrobiia bacterium
GGGTACGCCAATCCGGGCACGACGACCGAGCTGCGACCGGACTCCGTCACCAACGTCGGTGGCGGTCAAGCCCACAACAACATGCAGCCCTACCTGGCGCTCCGCTTCTGCATCGCGCTCAGGGGCCTCTTCCCATCCCGCAACTGAAAGGGGGAACCAACGATGTCTGAACCATTCGTGGGCGAGATCCGGATGTTCGCCGGCAACTTCGCACCGCGGGGCTGGGCGTTCTGCGACGGCCAGCTGCTGGCGGTCAGTCAGAACGATGCCCTCTTCAGCCTGCTGGGGACGATCTACGGCGGCGACGGCCGCACGACGTTCGGGCTCCCGGACCTCCGGGGCCGCATCCCGATCCATGCCGGAACCGGCCCGGGCCTCAGCCCCCGCCGGCTGGGCGCCAAGTCAGGCTCTGAAGAGGAGACGCTCACCGTCAACCAGCTCCCGAGCCACCCCCACGTGCTCCACGCGACGACGGCGGCCGGCGTCGACAACAACCCGCAGGGAAAGATGTTCGCCGAGTCGCCGAGCGTCGACTGGTACTTCGAGACCGACCCGTCGTTGAACATGGCGACGAGTGCGATCTCGTCGATCGGTGGCAGCCAATCCCATCTCAACCTGATGCCGTTCCTGTGCGTCAACTTCATCATCGCGCTGTTCGGCATCTACCCGTCGCGGCAGTAGGAGGAGACCAGATGTCTGAGCCATTCATCGCAGAGATCCGGATCTTCGCCGGCAACTTCGCACCGCGGGGCTGGGCGTTCTGCAACGGCCAGCTGTTGCCGGTCTCGCAGAACACGGCGCTGTTCTCCCTCATCGGGACGACGTACGGCGGCGACGGCCGCACGACCACCGCGCTGCCGAACCTGAAGGGGCGTGCCCCGATGCATCCCGGCCGGGGGCCCGGCCTCACCGCACGGCGGCTTGGCCAGCGCGGCGGCGTCGAGACCGTCACCCTCACCGAAGCGCAGATGCCCAACCACACCCACACCCTGCGGGCGGCCAACGTCCCGTTCGGATCGCAGCAACCCAGCAACACGAAGGTCCTCGACCGGTCCAACATCAACTCCTACCAGACCAATACCACCGACAACCTGGTGGACATGGCGGACCAGTCGCTGCCCAGAGCCGGCGGCTCGCTGGCCCACAACAACGTGCAGCCGTTCCTCACGATGAACTTCATCATCGCGCTGGTCGGGCTGTACCCGAGTCGAAGCTGACCTGGCGGAGGTGACGCTGCGCTCGGTGACGGGCGCCGACCGCGACTTCCTGCTGCGGGTGTACGAGGGCACCCGTGACGACGCGCGCGCCGTGCCGTGGCCGGAGGAACAGCGGCGAGAGTTCGTCGCGATGCAGTTCGCGGCGCAGAGTGCCGACTACGAGACGCGGTTTCCGGATGCCGAGCACTCGATCGTGCTCGTCGACGGGCTGCCGCACGGCCGCATCTGGATCGATCGCGCCGACACCGAGATCCGCCTCCTCGACGTGGCGCTGCTACCCGAGCGGCGCAACCGGGGGACCGGTCGGGTCCTGTTGGAGCGGCTGATCGCCGAGGCCCAAGAGGCCGGCAAGCCGCTGCGACACAGCGTGTACAAGTCGAATGTCGCAGCGCTGCGGTTCTACGAGCGGCTCGGGTTCGAAGTCGTCGAGGACTTCGAGCTGTACGTGCTGATGGAGTGGCGGCCGTCTACCAGGTGAATACGGCCTCGTAGGAGGTCCCGTCGCCGCCGGCGGCCACGGGGACGAGGAAGATGGGGTGGGTGCCCAGGTCCGGGTGGGTCACCTCGAAAGTCTGCTGCTCGAGGATCTCGTCAC
>JBFIQU010000266.1:0-1767 GCA_041609395.1 Acidimicrobiia bacterium
AGGGGTCTGGGCCGAGCTTCCGGACGATCGGACGTGGGGCGCGACCAGCGCCGTGTACCCCACCCCCGATGGAGAGCACATCTGGGTCGGCGAGCGATGCGGTGCGAACCTGTGCGTGGAGAGCGACGTCGACCCGATCCTCCTGTTCGACCTGGACGGGAATGTCGTCCGAAGTTTCGGGGCGGGCCTGTTCGCCTGGCCCCACGGCATGTTCGTCGACGCCGAAGGCAATGTCTGGGTGACCGACGCGGTCGGTTACGCCCCCGTGCCCGATGGGTGGGGGCACGTGGTCTACAAGTTCAGCCCGGACGGCGAGCTCTTGATGACGCTGGGGAAGAAGGGCGTCGCCGGCGACGGCCCGGACACTTTCACCAAGCCGTCCGACGTCCTGGTGGCCCCGAACGGCGACATCTTCGTGGCCGACGGTCACGACACGGACGGCAACAACCGGATCGTCAAGCTCTCGCCGGACGGGACCTTCATCAAAGCCTGGGGGACCATGGGGTCCGAGAACGGTGAGTTCCGCGACCCCCACGCCCTCGCCATGTATTCACAAGGGCGGCTCTTCGTCGGCGACCGCGGCAACAGCCGCATCCAGATCTTCGACCAGGACGGGAACCACCTCGAGACCTGGACCCAGTTCGGCCGCCCGAGCGGGCTGTTCATCGACGAGAACGACGTTCTGTACGCCGCCGACTCCGAGTCGAACGCCCGCCGCAACCGGGGCTGGAGACGGGGCATCTACATCGGGAGCGCCGTCGACGGCTGGGTGACCGCCTTCATCCCCGACCCCGAGCCCGATCCCGACAACTCGGGGACGAGTGCGGCGGAGGGCGTCGCAGTGGATGCGGCGGGAAACGTCTACGGTGCCGAGGTCGGCCCCCGCATGCTGCGGAAGTACGTGAGGCGTTAGAATCGTCGCGCCGGCGAGCGGGGGGGCGACGTGCCCGCTCGCCTGATCGCGACGGTCGTCCGGCTCAGGGCAGCTCGTCGAAGTCCCAGACGACGAGGAGGCCGCGCATCTTCTCGTGTCGCGAGCAGCCGAAGCTGTACGCGCCCTCCGGCAGGTGCTCTCCGACGACGACCTCGTACGCCTGACCCGGGCCGAGTAGCTCGGGCCCCACGCGAAGGGGCGGTTCCGTCCCGAAGCCGCTCTCCCCGGCGCCGACGGGCGGCACGTATTCGGGGACCATCCGGGCTCCCGCCGGCACCCCGAAGAACTCGACGTTGTGTACCCGCTCGCCATCCATCTGGACGAAGCGTATTACGTCGCCGTGGCGCACGGTCAGAGTCGACGGGTGATAGCCGGTCTCCGTAATCGCAACCGTGACCGTGACCGGCTCCGGATTACCGGGGTACGCCTCTCCGACTTGCCCCTGGCCCCCCGCGAGCCACGGGACCGTGAGCGCCGCGATTGACAGACGCACCATGCCCACGAGCCACCTCCCTTAAGATGCGTTTAACCGGAGTCGGTCGTGGGCAAGCGCCGTGCCCGAGACCCCAGAGTCGTATGCCCATATCGGGATTTCGCTTATACGGATCAGGATGCCTCCCGCGTCGGACAAAAAGTCCCGACCCCGTGACCCCCCGCGTCGCGCCGGCTTTCCGCCACGCGCCGCCACCTTCCGCTAGACGGCCGGGCCCGGTGAGCAGGCGGGAGAAAGACCTTGGGCGATGCGAGGAGTCCGGCGCGGCGCCGTCTTGCGAGCGCGCGCCCGCGAGCGGGAGATTCCCTGCGTCGAGCGCGGGGGCGGCCGCTGCCGTCGG
>JBFIQU010000267.1:0-1754 GCA_041609395.1 Acidimicrobiia bacterium
CGAAGGTGAAACCCGTGTTGAGGTTGATGATGTCCTCGTCGCTCAGCGTCAGCTGGCACGCCTGGTTGACGGTGGGGTTGGTGCACGGGGCGATCGCACCTGCGCCGACCGAGGCGAGCGGCGTGTACCCGAACGGCGATGCGTTCGAAACCACCGATGCGACCACCTGCGGCGGTGCCTCGGCGTCGAGGACGACCTCCCACACCACGGTGTCACCGAACTGCTCGGCCCCGGCGACCGATCCGGGCAGGAGCTGGAGCTGCGGCGGCACGATATCGAAGCCGGCTGCGGAGGCGTCGATGCCGCTCGTGTTGACCATGGTGATGGTGCACTCCGTGGTGCCGCCGACCGGAACCGTCGCCGGTGAGCACGCCTTGTCGAGCGTGATGGGCGCTTCGGTCCGGATGAAGGCGATGGGGAACGTCAGGCGTTCCGATCCCCGGCGGAGACTCAGGGCGGCCTCGCGGATCCCGCCGATGGGGACGTGGCGAGCGTCGATCGAAATGGGAAACGACGTCGATCCGCCGGCAGGAACGACAATCGAACTCGGGGCGATGAGGTCGACGTCGCCCGGCGCCTCGGTGACGATTCGATAGCGGACCGGCACCGCCGTCTCGTTGTGCACCGTCCTCGTCACCGTGAACTGGCCGGGTACCTCGGGGACGAACAGGCTGGCCTGGTTGAGATCGAAGAGGGAATCGGCCAGCAGGGTGTAATTCTCGGGGTCCTCGTCCAGGGTGAGTCCGATCCGGGCTGCGAGATCGAGCTGGATCCGTCCCGAGCCGCGGGCGAACACGCCCGCAGGGTTCCCCAGATGGTCGGTGACATCGGGGGTGGCGCTGAGCATGAGCGCCGACCTGATCTGCGCCGCAGTCCAGCCGGGATGCAACTGCCGGAGCAGCGCGGCGGCTCCGGCGACCTGAGGCGCCGACATCGAGGTTCCGCTGAGCACCTGGAACTGCTCTCCCGGTGGTCCTCCCTCCGGGGTCGCAGGGGCTGCGCTGTGCCCCGCCAGGATCTGCGCACCGGGGGCCGTCAGGTCGGGCTTGAGGGTCGCCAGTTCGAGGGCGTCACCGCCGCGAGAGCTGAACTCGGCGAGCACGTCCGGCACCCGCGGGGTGGGGTTGCCGGCGGTGAACGTAGCGGTGACGTCGTCGTGGGCGGCGAGGAAGGCGAGGAGGGCGGAGCCAGCGCCGGCTTCGAGGTGCACGCTCGGCACGTGATGGTTGTCGATCTCCGTGCCCTGTGTCGTCGGGTTGTAGAGGATCATGCCGCCGGCGCCTCCGGCGGCGACGTTGAAGCTCTTTTCGACCCGGGCGTTCACGCCGCGCTGACAGACGACGATCTCCCCGTTGAAGGTTCCCGGTGGGAATTGGCTATCACAGCGGGTGTAGCCGAAATCCGCTGCGAGGACGATCGGTGTCGGGGTCTCGATGCCGGGCGTGGCGCTGGTGCCGACGAGCTCGGTTTCGGCGGGTTCCCCGGAGCCGGTGACCGTTCCCGCAACGATGAGCGTCGAGGTGAATTCCCGCGGTGTGCTGGTTGCACCCACGGTGATGGTCCACGGTCCGCGATGGCCGACCGTGTTGGGGGCCGGTCCGGTATTGCCGCCGGAGGCCGCGATCACGACACCCGCCTCGCTGGCGGCCAGCAGGGCCTGTTCGGCCGCATCGGTGTACGGGGACGAGCCGCCGCCGATGGAGTAGTTGATCACATCGACGCCGTCGGCGACCGCCTGCTCGATGGCGGCGACG
>JBFIQU010000268.1:0-1732 GCA_041609395.1 Acidimicrobiia bacterium
AACTCGGCCGGCACGTAGTCACCGCCTGGCGGCGCTCCCGAGTAGAACCGACCCGGGCCGTCGTCGGTCCAGTTGCGAACCGCCGGCAATCCGTTGTCGAGCGTCTGCTCCCACCAGGCGTACTCGCCGAGATCATCGGTGCCGATCTCCGGCTCGGGGAAGAACGTGTCGGCGAACACGGCGGTACCCGGCGCCGGATCCGCCACGATCACGTCATGCTCGGGATACTCGTCGGGGCGCTCCCGGTACGCGTGCCGATAGACCTCCCCGTTCACCCAGCTGCCCCCCGGGTGGTGCTTCGCCCACACCGTACCGTTGTCTACGAAGATCTGGCCGGTCTGCGACTCGTCCCACCGAAACAACCGATGGCCTGTGTAGGTGAACCCGTCGTCGGGCCCGACCCGGGATATGGCCTCGAGGTTCATCCTGCGCAGGAACGTCCGGGTGGCGTTGCCCGTCTCACCCAGGTCGTCGATGTGATAGATGCCCTGGTACATGGTGCGGCCGGTCAGTCCGTCGATGCGGATTTCCCGGTAGCCGCCCCATGGCTGGAGCACATCCGCGTGGTTGCCCGCCCAACCGTCGACGTCGTAGGGTCCGGTGCGGTCGCGGTCGTCTGCGCCACGCAGGTACACGCCGGCGACGTGGACATTCTGGATCTGCAGCAGCACCGTCGGTGCGGCGACGTCGATCCCCTCCGACAGATCGTTCCCGCCGATCAGCAGACCCTCCAAGTGCACGATCCGGCTCTCGGTGTTGCCCGACCCATCGCGAATCATCAGTGCCCGGCGTTCGGTTGCGGATCTGGCCGGCGTCGGGTAGTTCGAGAGGTCCCACTCACCGGCTATCCACACCACGTGCCGGCCGCCCCGGACCGCCACCTGGCCGGTGATCACCTCGGGCGCAGCGATCCGGTAGTCGACCTCCGGGTCCAGGTCGAACACACCACCTCCGGGCGGAACGACGAGCTCTTCGAACTCCTCCCACCCTTCAGGCGGCGACCACGTCAGCGGTTCATCGAACCCCTGGGCGCGAGCGGCGCCTTGGACGCTCCATACCAGCAGCGCCACCAGTGCGACGGTCCTGGCTCGCACGTCAGCCCTTCCGCCCACGCGCTCGCGGACCGCCGGCCGGGCGGGGAAAGCCTGCCCGATCAGAGGTGCGGTTACCACGGGGACGTTTGGCTGCCGCTACGTGCATGTAAGAAGCCGCGATGATACGGCACCCGCTATCGCTTCGCACCTCGGCACGAGGTGTGCTCGCGGCAGGGTGCCGGCGGCCACGTAGGTCAGTGCCCGGAGCGGCGAGCGACGCCGTTTCGAGCGACCTGCACGAGGTTCCGGAAACCGATTCGGGCGCCGTACGAACCGACGCCCAAGGCGGCCCGCAGGTCGTCGGCGTGCATGGCGCGGCGACTGTCGGCCGCCCATGCGAATCGGAGCCACTCGCTCATGGGTAACCCGTTGGCACGCGCGGCCAGCGAATCGCCCCACAACTGACACCAGGTCATCCCAGGTTCCGCCGGCGGCAGCGGAGCGACCTTCTCGCCGATCAGCGAGCGGTACATCGCTGCGGGGAGGTTCACGCCGGCCATGGCGCCAGGGTGGTGCCACAGGCTGTTGCGCGGGTTGATCTCCAGCAATATGAACGATCCGTCCGGGGCTCGTTTCAGGTCGACCTTGGCGACTCCGAAGAAGTCGAATGCCTCGAGTATTTCACGGCCCATCGAACG
>JBFIQU010000269.1:0-1646 GCA_041609395.1 Acidimicrobiia bacterium
GACGGGCGCCAGCCTGGCTTCCATGGGGCCTCCCTTCGGTTCGGGAGGCCCTACGGAGCCCGCCGCCGCCGAGTTCCAGCGACTTCCAGGTCAGTGCGTGGCTCGGCCGGCCACCTGCTCCTCGCGTGGGAGCACCGTGTAGTGCGCCTGCATGCCGGCCACGAGGTGCTCCTTCACGTGGCAGTGGAAGAGCCACGTCCCGGGGTTGTCCGGGATCATGTCGGCCACCTGCATCCCCATCGCGACCAGGCTGGTGACGTCGGTGCGCATGTGGTTGAGGACGACGGTGTTCCCGTGCCAGTGCGGCGCGTGGATCTCGAAGTTCGTGTTCGCCATCAGGTACCAGCGCACGCGCTCGCCCTCCCTCACGGTCAGGCCGGGGAGGTGTCCGAAGGTGTACCCGTTCATCGGCTCCATGAAGTTCGAGAGCCCGAACGGGGTCCAGAAGAAGATCTCGCTCCGGTCGACGCTGGCGGGGTCGCCCGTGTAGGTCTGGATGTTCTCCTCCAGATACGGGCTCGCGTTCTCATCCACGTCCGAGAAGAGGACGATGAGCTCGCGGTCGACGTCCTTCGGGGTCCCGTCCGGTCGAGACGCGCCCTTTCGGGTGACGATCATCGGGCCGAGCAGCCCGGCGTTCACGTCCGCGTCCTCGTTCACGTGGGAGTGGTACATCCAGAGGATCGAGCTTCCGTCGCCCTTCGCGGGACCGGCCCGCTCCGGCACCGGCCAGACGTAGGTGTACGTGCCGCCGGGCGTGACCGCGTCGTCCCCACGATCGGCCTCCGTCGTGCCGTCCACCGACGGCGCGCCTTCGGCGTTCTTCGCGTAGAAGACGCCGTGCGGGTGGAGGCTGGCGGGGTAGGGCGTTTGGTTCTTGAACACGACCACGATCGTGTCGCCCACCTCGGCCCGAAGCAGCGGGCCGAGAAAGCCGAGATGCTCCCATTCGGGCGCCCGCGGCTTGAGCTGCGTGAAGGTCGCGTCGGTGTACTCCCGGTAGAGCGCCTTCTTGTAAATTCGCCCGATCCGGTTCGGTCCGGGCTCCATCCAGATGTTCTCGAGCTCCCCGAACGGCTGGCCGGTGATCAGGTTCTTGCCGGTTGGCGCGTAGTCCCATTCGACCACGTCCGCGGCGATGTGGTACGTGTGCACGGCCGGACCGCGCGCGGGAGCGGCACCCAGGCGGTCGCACGCCGAGGTCGCCACCACCCACACGAGCAAGCCGGCCACATGACGGCTCTTCATCGTCAACTCCCGAAACACGAGAACGGGAGGGTGCGCCTCCCGTTCGGGCTGCTCCGGAGGGCGTCGCGTGCGAAGGTGCACGGCGTCGCGGGCAGAAGCCGCGCAGGGGGACCTGCGGGCTCGGCGATGGAGAATATCGGGGCTCTCGGGGTTGTCAAGGAGAAGAACCGCCCGGGGTTAGGTGAGCTGGGAGGCGCTCGAGCGGGCCCCGTCCCGGCGGCCGCCCCGCCGCGACCGGGGTGGGGTTGTCACGGGGGCGAGCCCGAGTCGGGGCGTCCTGTCCCGGCGAGACGTTGCGCCCCGGCCGTGCGGGCGGCCGCCGGGCCTCGTTCGATCGACGCAACTCCCTTAGCTTGAGGGAGTAAGAGGACAGTGTCCGGGGCCGGGCGGCCGATCGC
>JBFIQU010000270.1:0-1508 GCA_041609395.1 Acidimicrobiia bacterium
GGCGACCGGCGCGGGGCCACGCTCGACGTGCGTGAACAACGGAGCGCCGGGGACGCTGCCGCCGAGCGCATACCGCTCGGTGAGCGGCTGGCAGGCCGCCTTTCCCGGACCGGGCGTGCCCCCGCGCGGCAGCACGGTCCGCCGCTACGGGCAGCTCACGTACCGGTTCGCCCCCTCGATCTTCGGGACGGGGTTCGGACTTTTCCGGGGAGCCCTGGAGCTCGCCGGACCGTTCGACCCCACGTCTTCTTTCAGCTACGTGATGGCGAACGGCACCGTGCAGTCATCGGTGACCGGGCCGGGCTTGCCGAACATCCGCGCCGTCCGCATCAACGCGATCGCCATTGACGACGGGAATCCACACTTCGCGCTCCAGCGCTCGCTCCAGCTGGATATTCGGTTCCGCAACTAAGGCAGGTTCACAGATGTATCCGACGTCTTGTCACAGATCGAGCCAACAGCCGAGGTCCGCCCTGGCGGGCGCGGGACGACGAAATGCCGGGACCTGCGGCTTCGCCAGGCGTGTGGCCGCGGAGGACGGGGTCGCGCTCGTCTCCGTCCTCATCGTGCTCTTTGGGGTCACGGTGCTGGCGACGGCGGGGTTCGTGACGGCTCGCGCCGACTACCAGATCAACGAGAACCACTGGGCGAGCGCCCGGGCGTTCAACGCCTCCGACGAGGGGATGTACAACCACCTCGGGCGGGGGAAGCTCGGGTTGGACACGACCACGTACAATGCGTCCGCGCGGAGCGCGGACGTCTGGTACGAGCCGTTGATCATGGTCGATGACTCGTCCAGCCTGTACCGGCTGCGGTCGGCCGGGATGCATACGCCGAGCCGCGCCGGCCTCGCGGTGCGCAACACGAGCACGATCGTGCTGCACAAGGCGGCGGGACTCTCGGTGAACGCCGCGATGACCACGCCCGCCGGTCTCTTGAAGAACGGCAACGCCGGACTCGTGTCGGGCTTCGATCTCGCGACCTCGAGCGACTGCTCGGTCGGCGGCACCGAAGACGTGGCCGGGCTGCAGGTGCCCCCGGGCGGGCTCACGCAGAGCGGCGGGGGCAAGGGGGGCGGAGGCGGCGGCTTCCAGGGGAACCCGCCGATCGACGACACGCAGACGCCGGCTCAGATCTTCGCCGGTATGGGAATCACGGCCGGCATGTGGCAGGGGATGCTGAACGGCAACTACGCCGTGGCCGACTACATCATCTCGGTCGACGGCTGGCCGGACTTCACCACCGTGGACCCCAGCTACTGGCCCATGGTCCTGGCCGACGTGCCGTCCTACACCGTCGGCAATCCCGAAGACGGATGGGGCGCGCTGATCGCCGAGGGCGACCTGATCGTGAACGGCGGCTGGGACTGGGACGGCGTCGTCCTGGTCGGCGGACACTATCGGAGCACCGGGATCGAGCACGTGGACGGCGCCGTGATCGCGGGGCTCAACATCCTCCTCGGACAGCCGGTGGGGAAGAGCGACCTGGGGAACGGGAATTGGAAGTAC